>JAFKKW010000529.1 GCA_017304275.1 Hyphomicrobiales bacterium
TGGTTCGAGGGTTGCGAGATCGGCGTGCACTTTACCGCCGGCTCCGAGGGAAATGAGATCGTCGGTAACGCGTTCGTCCGCAATCGCAATCAGGTGAAGTACGTCGGAACGCGCTATCTCGACTGGTCGAAAGACGGCCGCGGCAATTATTGGAGCGACAATCCCGCCTTCGACCTCGACGGCGACGGCATCGGCGATACCGCCTACCGGCCCAACGACATCATCGACAAGGTGCTGTGGACGTCGCCGCAGGCCAAGGTGCTGGTCAACAGCCCGGCCGTGCAGATCATCCGCTGGGCGCAGGCGCAGTTTCCGGCACTGCTGCCGGGTGGCGTCGTCGACAGCAGTCCGCTGATGGCCCCGCCCGGCACCCCGCGATCCGACACAAGAGGAGCCGTCCGGTGACTTCCCTGGTGGACATACGCCACGCAACGAAACGCTACGGCGCCATCGAGGCGGTGCGTGATGTCTCGTTCGCGCTTCAGCCTGGGCAGACGGTCGCGCTCGTCGGACACAACGGCGCCGGCAAGACGACGCTGATCAAGCTGATGCTCGGCCTCGTCCGGCCGACGGAGGGCAGCATCCGCATTCTGGGCGAGGACCCTGCCGGCCGCGGAATAGAAGCGCGTCGCCGTCTCGGCTACCTGCCCGAGAGCGTCTCCTTCAATACCGCGCTCACGGGACGCGAGGTGCTGGCCTTCTACGCCCGCCTCAAGTCCGAGCCGGTGGACGGCATAAAGACATTGCTCGACCGCGTGGGGCTATCGAGCGCCGCGGACCGGCGCATCGGCACCTATTCGAAGGGCATGCGCCAGCGGCTCGGCCTCGCCCAGGCGCTGATCGGCAACCCCCGGCTCTTGCTGCTCGACGAGCCGACCACCGGACTCGATCCCGGCCTGCGCATGGAGTTCTACGACATCGTCGCCGAGCTGCGCGATCGCGGGGCGACGGTCGTACTCTCATCCCACGTGCTGACCGAGCTCGAGGAGCGCACCGAGCGCGTGCTCATCGTGAGTCGTGGCAGGCTGGTCGCCGACGGGACGATCGACGCACTGCGGCGCATCGCCGACTTGCCGGCGAAAGTGCGTGTTTCCGTCGTCGATGGCGCGGTGGAGACGCTGCGCAGCCTCATGGGCGGCTTGGCCGCAGGCCGAACGTTCAACGGGCATCGGTTCGAATTCGATGCCACGGCCTCGCAAAAGATCGAGCTTCTACGTCGCGCCGCCGGCGCCGGCGATCTCGTCGAGGACATCGACGTCATTCCCCCGTCGCTCGACGAGCTTTACGCCCACTTCCTGCGCAAGGAGTCGCCGTGAGAAACGTGCTCTTGATTGCCGCGAAGGAGATCCAGGAGAGTCTGCGCAACCGCTGGGTGCTGGCCATGACAGCGCTGCTCGCCGCGCTCGCCCTGTCGCTGACCTTCCTCGGCAGCGCGCCGACCGGGACCGTAGGCGCACGCGCCCTCGACGTTGTGATCGTCAGCCTGTCGAGCCTTACCATTTTCTTGGTACCGCTGGTCGCGCTCCTCATCTCGCATGACGCCATCGTCGGCGAGACGGAGCGCGGCACCATGCTCCTGCTCTTGAGCTATCCCGTGACCCGTGGACAGGTACTCCTCGGAAAGTTCGCAGGCCACCTCGCCATCCTCGCCTTCGCGACCGTGCTCGGCTACGGCACCGCGGCCGTGACGCTCGCCGCGACCGGTGCGGCGATCGACGGCGAGAGCTGGATCGCGTTTGCCACCATGATCGGCAGCTCGATCCTGCTCGGCGCCGTCTTCATCGCCATCGGCTATCTCGTCAGCGTGCTGGTGCGCGAGCGGGCGACCGCGGCCGGCATCGCCATTGGCGTCTGGCTGCTGCTCGTCGTTGTGTTCGACATGGTGGTGCTCGGCGCGTTGGTGGTCGACCAGGGCCGGACGATCTCCGACGCCGCCCTGAGCGGCCTGCTGCTGCTCAACCCGACCGACGTCTATCGCCTCCTGAACCTGACAGGTGCCGCCAGCGTCGGCACGTTCTCCGGCATGTCGGGCCTCGCCGGCGCAGTCACGCTCGGACCGGCCGTTCTCGTCGGCGCGCTCGCCGTCTGGACGCTCGGTCCCCTCGTCATAGCCGCCATGATCTTTTCCAGGAGAGAGCTATGAGGATTTCGTCGTCTTTCGTCGCCCTTCTTCTTGTGGTCCTGTCCATTGCCGGCTGCGGTGAGCAGCAGGCTGCGGTCCTGCCCGCGCCCCACACGCTGACGGCCGATGCGGTCGGTCACTATTGCGGCATGGACCTCATGGAGCACACCGGCCCCAAGGGTCAGATCATCCTCGCGAGCCAGAGCACGCCGGTCTGGTTCTCCTCCGCGCGCGACGCCTTCTCATACACGATGCTCGACGAGGAGGCGAAGGACGTGCGCGCCGTCTACGTGTCCGACATGGGCAAGGCGCCGAGCTGGGAGAAGCCGGGGGTCGACAACTGGATCGAGGCCCGCAGCGCGCTGTTCGTCATCGAAAGCCGCCGGCAGGGCGGCATGGGCGCGCCTGAGACGATCCCGTTTTCGGATCGCGCCGACGCCGAGAAGTTCGTGGCCGACAACGGCGGACGCATCGTCGCGTTCGCTGAGGTTCCGCAGGACTACGTGCTGGGCTCGGAGCCCACCGCCGACGCGTCCGCGGCCCCGCCCCTGCACGATCACGGCGACGGCGGCCACCACTAGGAGATCCCCATGCGAAACGCGTTGAGCCGACGGAAAGTGATCGCCCTCTGCGCCGCCGCGGGCGGGGCGGCACTGGTGCCGCTCGGCACCTCACGGCGAGCCGGAGCCGAGCCCCTCATCACATGGACCGGCGTTTCGCTCGGCGCCGTCTCAACCATCCGCCTCGCGCATCCCGACCGCCGCGCCGGGGAGGCACTTATCCACCGCGTCGTGGCGGAGGCGCGTCGACTGGAAGCGATCTTCAGCCTCTACCGCGACGACACGGCACTATCGGAGCTCAACCGCAGCGGCGTCCTCGTCGCGCCGCCCGCCGAGCTCGTGCATCTTCTCGGCCTCTGCGACGACATCTGGCGCATGACCGACGGCGCGTTCGACCCCACCGTCCAGCCGCTCTGGCGCTGCTATGCGGATCACTTCGCCGCCGACAATGCCGACCCCGCAGGACCACCGCC
>JAFKKW010000530.1 GCA_017304275.1 Hyphomicrobiales bacterium
CCGACCGGCACGAGCCCGGCCGCGCAGTTGACGCAGCGCGCCTCGTAGCTCAATGAAGCCATCGCGTAAACCCAGGCGTGTCTGGGCACCGGCCTTCGCCGGTGTGACGGAGAGTTTGGATCGATCGGCCTCCACAAAATTAACGTCATCCCGGCGCAGGCCGGGATCCAGTCACGTTCGTGGTTTGCCGCCTGCGCGGGGCGACAGCGGCTCGGGCAGCTACTTGGGATGAAGTCGATGGACAAGATCAATCAGCGGATTGCCGATGAATTGCGCGTGGGTGTGGCGCAGGTTGCCGCCGCCGTGGCGTTGCTGGACGAGGGCGCGACGGTGCCGTTCATCGCCCGCTACCGCAAGGAGAAGACCGGCGGTCTCGACGACACGCAATTGCGCACGCTCTCCGAGCGCATCGTCTACCTGCGCGAGCTGGAGGACCGTCGTGTGTCGATCCTGAGGAGCGTCGAGGAGCAGGGCAAGCTCACGCCCGAATTGCAGCGCGCGCTGAGCGCCGCCGCAACCAAGGTGGAGCTCGAGGATCTCTACGCGCCGTACAAACCCAAGCGGCGCACCAAGGCGCAGATCGCGCGCGAAGCCGGTCTCGNNCGCCGACCCGTCGCTCGCTCCCGCGTCCGACGCCGAGAAATTCATCGCCCCCGACAAGGGCGTCGCCGACCGGAAGGCCGCCCTCGACGGCGCCCGCCACATCCTGATCGAGCGCATCTCCGAGCGCGCGGACGTCGTGCAGAACCTGCGCGAGTGGGAGTGGAGCGAAGGACGCCTCGCCTCCAAGGTCAAGAAGGGCAAGGAAACCGAAGGCGCGAAGTTCTCCGACTACTTCGACTTCGGACAGTCCGTAAAGGACATGCCGAGCCATCGCGCGCTGGCGCTTCTGCGCGGCGTCAACGAGGGCATCCTCGATATCGACCTTGACGTCGAGCACGACGCGACCAAGCCGCATCCGGCCGAAGCGAGGATCAAGTCCGCCTTCGGTATCGCGGACAAGGGCCGCCCGGCCGACGCCTGGCTCGGCGAGACCGTGCGCCTTGCCTGGAAGGCGCGCCTCGCGACCAGCATCACGTCCGATCTCCTGACGCGCTTGAAGGAACGCGCTGACGCCGAGGCCATCACCGTCTTCTCGTCCAACCTGAAGGATCTGCTGCTCGCCGCCCCCGCCGGTCCGCGCGTCACCATGGGCCTCGATCCGGGACTGCGCACCGGCGTCAAGGCCGCCATCGTTGATTCCACCGGCAAGGTGCTCGACACGGCCACCATCTACCCGCACGAGCCCAAGCGCGATTGGGCGGGATCGCTCGCGACGCTGGCGACGCTCTCGGCCAAGCACAAGGTCGATCTCGTGAGCGTCGGCAACGGCACCGGCAGCCGCGAGACCGACAAGCTCGTCGCCGAGCTGATGACCAAGATGCCCCAGCTCAAGCTCACCAAGGTGATGGTCTCGGAAGCCGGCGCGTCCGTCTATTCCGCCTCCGAGCTGGCGGCCAAGGAATTCCCCGATCTCGACGTCTCCCTGCGCGGCGCCGTCTCCATCGCACGCCGCCTGCAGGACCCGCTCGCCGAGCTGGTCAAGATCGAGCCCAAGGCCATTGGCGTCGGCCAGTACCAGCACGACGTCGACCAGACCGGCCTCGCCCGCTCGCTCGACGCCGTGGTCGAGGACTGCGTCAACTCGGTGGGCGTCGACGTGAACACCGCCTCCGTGCCGCTGCTGACGCGCGTCTCGGGCCTGAACCAGACGCTCGCCTCCAACATCGTCGCCTTCCGCAACGAGAACGGCGCCTTCAAGACGCGTGCGAGCCTGAAAAAGGTGCCGCGCCTCGGACCGAAGGCATTCGAGCAGGCGGCCGGCTTCCTGCGCATCATGAACGGCACCAACCCGCTTGACGGCTCGGCCGTCCACCCCGAGGCGTACGAGGTCGTCGAGCGCATCTCGGAGAAGACCAAGCGTCTTTTGAAGGCCATGATCGGCGACCGCGCCTTCCTGAAGGCGCTGCGTCCCGCCGAGTATGCCGACGAGACCTTCGGCGTTCCGACCGTGACCGACATCCTAGCGGAGCTGGAGAAGCCCGGTCGCGACCCGCGCCCCGAGTTCAAGACCGCGACCTTCACGGAAGGCGTCGAGAAGATCTCGGACCTGAAGCCGGGCATGCAACTCGAAGGCACGGTGACCAACGTCGCCGCTTTCGGCGCTTTCGTGGACGTGGGCGTGCACCAGGACGGCCTCGTGCACATCTCGGAGCTTGCCGACCGTTTCGTGAAGGACCCGCGCGAGGTGGTGAAGGTCGGTGACGTCGTCACCGTGCGCGTCAAGGAGGTCGACGCCGAGAGGAAGCGCATCGGCCTCACCATGCGCTCGGGCACGATCGACCGCGGCGCGTCGGGCGGTCAGCCGCGCCCGCAGGCGGCCCCAACGCAGCAATCCCGAAACTTCGCACCGCCGCCGAAAAAGGGGCCGGAGCCCGCCGGCGAAAGCGCCTTGGCGGCAGCCCTCCGCCGCGCCCAGGAGCGGAAGTAGGCCCGCCTGCAAGCGGGAGCTGAACGCCGCAATATTTGCAAAGCTTTTCCATGCGGGCAGCGACGCGAAGTCTTCGCCAAACTGTCACAATTTTGCGTGCCCAAAGGTCTTTACATCCAAGCCCATAGGCCCTAAATGCAGCGCACGCACGGCGACGATCTTCGCTTCGCACGGCGCTTCTGGTCCAACCCGAGTTGGTGGAGGTCCGTTACATGGAGCGATACGCCTCAGCGGCCGAGCTTGTTGCCGCCCGTAAACCCGAACGTCCCGTAGTCTGCGCCCGTCCGCACGCGGCCGCCCGCGCGGCCCGCTGGTTCGTTGAGAATTTCAACGGCGACGTCGCCTACGCCTACAAGGCGAACAGCTCCGTCTTCCTGATCGGCGCGCTGTACGGCGCCGGCATCCGCCATTTCGACGTCGCCTCCATCCCCGAGATCGAGGACGCGGCGACCATTCCGGGCGCCGAGCTGCATTTCATGCATCCCGTGAAGTCGCGCGAGGCGATCCGCCGCGCGTATCACGAGCACGGTGTCAAAAGCTTCTCCCTCGATACCGAGGACGAGTTGAAGAAGATCGTCGAGGAGACGTCGGGCCCGTCGGGGCCGGCGCGCGATCTCGCGCTCTTCGTCCGCATCGCCGTGCCCGCCATCAACAGCCGCATCCCGCTCGAGCGCAAGTTCGGCACCACCGGGCAGAAAGCCGCCCGCGTGCTCGTCGAGACGCGCCGTGTCGCCGCCGAGCTCGGCATCACGTTCCATGTCGGCTCGCAGACCATGACGCCGGACGCCTACATCAATGCGTTGGCCGAGGTGCAGTCCCTGATCGGCAAGGCGGGTGTCGTCGTCGACCGCATCGATGTCGGCGGCGGGTTTCCCTCGATCTATCCGGGCATGCAGCCGGCACCGCTGAATCGCTTCCTGTCGGCGATCGAGGAGGGCGTGAACAAGCTTCCCGTCCGCGAGGACGTGAGCCTCATGTGCGAGCCCGGCCGCGCGCTCGTCGCCGAGGCCGAAAGCCTGGTCGTCCGCGTCGAGGCTCGCCGCGGCAACGACCTCTTCATCAACGACGGCGGCTACGGCGTGCTGTTCGACGCCGCTCATCTGGGTTGGACGTATCCGGCCCGCCTGATCGGCCGCGAGCCGGCGGCCGACGCGCTGGTGCCCTACGAGCTGTGGGGGCCGACCTGCGATTCGATCGATCACATGAAGGGGCCGTTCTCCCTG
>JAFKKW010000191.1 GCA_017304275.1 Hyphomicrobiales bacterium
GCTTTGCGGCAAGCAGGTAAACACCAAGATGCCGACGCTCTGGCGGATAAGATTGAAAAACTCACAGACAAGATGCGGTCAAACAAACAGCGCCTCAGAGAGATAGAGGACGAGCTATATCCCCTAAGAGCCATGCTGCATCGCCGTAAACCCATTCTCCGACCCTAAGGCAACGCTGATCCCAACCCCACATCCCGGAACTCAAGGTTGGAGCCGCTCTGCCCCATCGGCATACCCACCTCGTTAGCCAGTGTCATAAGCTGATCCACGAACACGCCTTCGCGCATGGCGACATAGTTCCGTGCACGGCACCACGTCTCATAATCAGCGAACACCATGTTGGCGGTCAATCGTCCGCCCTGCACCACCTGCAATCGCTCATCGGCCCACACAGCCGCATCGCCCAGTATTGTCATCTTCGTTCTGAAATCCCCTTCACGGTGCCGCCACGGCGTCGTCACCGTGTACAGCCCCAATCCACTCCCCAGCTCGAGCAACAATCCAAGCCCAAGCAGCAAGCCCGTCCGAATGTCCGCCTGCTCAAGCGGAGCATCGAACCACCGGAACACCCGGTCAATCACATCCAGCTGCGGGTCGGCGCTTTGCACAGAGGAATCCAGCCCACCCAGCGCGGATTGCACTTCGCCGAGGCGGTTGCGCGCCTCTTCTGCCTCTCGGGCCTGTTCAAGCGTTACATTGAGGGCAGCGATCGCGGCGCAGGCCTCACGTGTGGCCACCATGTTCTTGCGGCAGCGGTCAGAATGAACCGCTACCGTCCGCTGGTTGGGGGCGTATGGCTGCGCGTAAGCCGCCTCAATTGTGTTTTCCACCTCCTTAGGGGTTCCGAGATGTCCAATGGTCTCCAAACGTGTTTCCAGCCGCTTCTGTTCGGTCTGGAGGTTTTTGCGGTTGTCCAGGATGCCGGTGTTGGCTCCGGCGTTGGCCAGCCGGTGCTCAGCGGCTAGGCCAATGCCCGCATAAAACGAGCTCACGCTGGCCACCGCGAAGAACAGGGCAGCGCCCACGGCCGCCACCCAATCCTTCCTCGTCAGAGCCAGCGCGAAACAGAACGGCATCAGGGCCTTCACAACGTCTGCAAAGCCGAACCCAAGCCCATAGAGTTGCCGTTCCACTTCGTCGGTACCACCCAGGCGGAACCCGAAGCGGTAGTTGAGCAGCGCTGAGATGGCGACCAGGCCGAGGCTACCCAAAACCCCGACCAGGACCAGTCCATCAATCAACAGCATTCTCGCGCCACGCAGCTTGCGCGGCCTGAACGATGGCGTCCCACGTGTCCACGGTGAAGCGGGCCCGAAGCTCCGCAATGCGTCGCGCCGCGCCCTCAGCAATTTGAGCCTCACAGAATTTATTGGTTGAACCGCCCTCCGCCATCTTGATCACCGCAAGCTGCAGCAGCAGCTCATCGGGGATGCGGAGTTGCAGGCGTTTTGATTTGCCGCGCGCGGAGACGACCGGCGGAGCTCTCTGTTCAACCGTGGCCCGAAGGGCCGAGAAGCGTTCTCGAAGTGAAATGGACATGGCGCACCCCGCTCGAAACGGTATGCCCACACCTACCCCAACCACCCCACTTCAACCAAGCCAGGGTCTAACGCCGGGTCTAACATCGGGTCTAACATTGAAGAAAATGGCCAGCCATCTGCAAGATGGATTTACTTAGCTATTGCAAGCTATTACAGATGAAATCGGCATTGAATTATAAGGATATTTTGGCGCCCCGTAGGGGACTCGAACCCCTGTTACCAACGTGAGAGGCTGGTGTCCTAGGCCACTAGACGAACGGGGCTGCTCTCCGAAGGACGCCACGTATAGGAGAGGCGGCGCGCCCGATCAAGCGCGATCTTGCGCCGAACGGCCGTTTGCCGGCATCTCTTCGCGGCGAAGGCGTCGCACCGGCAGCGCCCCCACGGCGGCTGGGCCGGATCGCCATTGCGCCGGCGGAGCGACGGGAGATAGATCATGCCGAGAATGAGCCCGCAGATCCGGCCAGCATGAGCAATCCGACGACACCCAGAGGCGCCGAGGACGATGACTTGGACGGCATCGAGGAGACGCCGCCCGGACCTCTGAGCGGGACCCACGCCCTCGAAGCGTCAGACGCGGACGCAGGACTGCGCCTCGATCGCTTCCTGGCCAATCACCTGACCGGCCTCAGCCGCGCCCGCATCCAGACCCTCATTCGCCAGGGCAACGTCGAAGGCCCCGAAGGCGTGCTGACCGACGCCGCGATCAAGGTGACACCTGGGCGTCATGTCCGCATCACCATTCCAGAGCCGGAGCCGGCAGGACCTCTGCCCGAGCCGCTGCCGCTCGCCGTCGTCTACGAGGACAAGCATCTCATCGTCATCGACAAGCCGGCCGGCATCGTCGTGCACCCCGCGGCGGGACACGCCGAGGGCACGCTGGTCAACGCGCTGATCGCCCACTGCGGCAACGAGTTGTCCGGCATCGGAGGCGTGAAGCGTCCCGGCATCGTCCATCGCCTGGACAAGGAGACGTCGGGCCTGCTGGTGGTCGCGAAAACGGATGCCGCACATCAAGGGCTCGCCGCACAGTTCGCATCCCATGGCGCCGACGGCCGCCTCGTGCGCACCTACGAAGCCTTCGTCTGGGGCGTGCCGCCCCGGCCCACCGGTACGATCGACGCCAACCTCGGCCGCAGCCCGACCAATCGTACACGCATGGCTGTGGTGCGCGGTGCGCAGGGACGGCGCGCCGTCACGCATTTCGAGGTCGCGGAGTCATTTATAGGACCTGACGGAAAGCCGCTCTCGTCCCGACTTCGGATCGCGCTCGAAACCGGACGTACGCATCAGATCCGCGTTCACCTCGCCCACAGCGGGCATCCGGTCATGGGTGATCCGGCTTACGGCACAGGCTTTAAATCCAGTACGCGGCGTCTGTCGGAAAATGCCGCGGAAGCCCTGAAAAACTTGGGCCGGCAAGCGCTCCACGCGATGGAGTTGGGTTTCGAGCACCCGGTCACGCATCGGCCGCTCCACTTCACAAGTCCGCGACCGGCCGACATACAGGCACTCTACGATGCCCTGAAACCGGCGCCTGATGCGCCGAAACGGAGCAAGGCAAAGCCCAACGTTTCCAAACGGTAATTAGCCCCCTCGACGGATTCGGCGCTAGGATCACGTTAATAATGCAATCGGCGAAACCGCCGGGCGATCCAAGCGTTAAGTTGCGACGTATGAGATCAGGCAAGGGCGGCCTCGGCCGGTGCGGACGGAACGTCCTCCGGTCGGAGCAATGCTCCGAAGCGAAACATAGGTGCAGCGCCTCTCGAAGAGAGCCGAGATACCTCGGGAGAGACGCTCGCATCGTCAAACGATGACATGGGGAGCGCGACCTGACCGGTCAAGCCCGATCAGAGCGTTAGAGTGACATGGCAGCGAAATCCCTTCCGACGATTGCAGGCGGCTCCGGTGGCCTTTCCCGCTATCTGGAGGAGATCCGGCGTTTTCCGATGCTGGAACCGAACCAGGAGTACATGCTCGCCAAGCGTTGGCGCGAGCATGGTGATGCCGAGGCGGCGCATGAGCTGATCACGTCGCATCTGCGTCTCGTGGCGCGCATCGCCATGGGCTACCGCGGTTACGGCCTGCCCATCGGCGAGGTTATCTCGGAAGGCAACGTTGGCCTCATGCAGGCGGTGAAGCGCTTCGAGCCCGATCGTGGCTTCCGTCTCGCGACCTACGCCATGTGGTGGATCCGCGCCTCGATCCAGGAGTACATCCTGCGCTCGTGGAGCCTCGTGAAGATGGGCACCACCGCGGCCCAGAAGAAGCTGTTCTTCAACCTGCGTCGCGCCAAGAGCCAGCTTCAGGCGCTCGAGGAAGGTGATCTCAGGCCCGAGCACGTGAAGACGATCGCGAAGAAATTCGGCGTGTCGGAGGAGGACGTCATCTCGATGAACCGTCGCCTCGGCGGCGATGCATCGTTGAACGCGCCCGTGCGCGCCGACTCGGAGTCGGGCGAGTGGCAGGACTGGCTGGTGGACGATGGACCTGACCAGGAAGAGCAGCTCGTCGAGTCTCAGGAGCTCGGACGGCGCAAGTCCTACCTGAGCGATGCGCTGGCGACTCTAAACGAGCGGGAGCGGCGCATCTTCGAGGCGCGTCGGCTTGCCGACGACCCGATCACGCTCGAGGAGCTTTCCTCGGAGTTTGGCGTCTCGCGCGAGCGCATTCGTCAGATCGAGGTGCGCGCCTTCGAGAAGGTTCAGAAGGCGGTGCAGAACGCCGCCCGCCTGGAAACCGGCGACGTGGCCTGAGTTCTCTAAAAGGGAACTCGAAACAACCTGCCCTCACACGCCGAGGCGACCTACCCTGACACCATGGCCGGGCTTGACCCGGCCATCCAGGGCCGGGCGCACAACGGAACGCGGCAATCCTCAGTGCAGCTTGAGCCACTCGCGGGCGCTCTTCTGGGCGGCCGCGATTTCTTTTTTGCTCATCTCGCGCGAGAGCTCGAGCCGATAGGCCTTCGCATCCTCGTTGCCGCGCAACGCCGCAAGATTGAACCACTTGTGCGCCTCGACGAGATTGACCTCGACGTCGCGTCCCGAGCAATACATGAGGCCGAGCTGGAAAAGACCGTCCGCCCCGCCTCCCTGTGCCGCGACGTCGAATACGTCGCCGGCTGAAAAATCAAATCGTGCCATCCTTGTTCACCTCTGACCTGTCGTTCCAGATCCCCGAAATCCGACCGGAAGGCCGGCAACACGGGGGCTCTGGACGAAAACGATAGGCCCTTCCGTCATGAGAAGCGGTAAACTAGGGAACAGGTGGTTCGCAAAAATGCCGTTCTCCGTCGACTCGTTTTGAGCCAAATGAATGACTTCCGGCCACGGAGAAATCCAACCTTAACGATTGCCGAAACCTGGCGCTAACCATGTGCACAGAATGTGAATTGAGGCGCGCCGCGCTGCCGCTCCGGCGCACGCCTGTCAGATCGTCAGCACCGTCGAGCCCGTCGTCCGCCGGGCTTCGAGCGCCTCGTGCGCGCGCGCCGCATCCTTGAGCGGGAAGGTCTGGTTGACGGCGATCCGGATCGCCCCGCGCTCGACCATGCCGAAGAGATCGGCGGCGTTCTCCGCGAGGTCGTCGGGGTTTGAGGTGTAGGCCATGACCGACGGCCGGGTCACGAACAGGGAGCCGCGCAGCAGCGTGAGCTCGAACGGCGGCACCGGCCCGGATGAATTTCCGAAGCTGACCCAGAGCCCGCGCGGCTTCAGGCAATCGAGTGAGCCGAGGTAGGTGTCCTTGCCGACGCTGTCGTAGACGACATCGCATCCCTTGCCGCCGGTGATCTCGCGCACCCGCTCGACGAAGCTTTCCCGCGACGCGGCGATGACATGCGTCGCGCCGTTGGCTGTCGCAAGCGCGGCCTTCTCGTCCGAGCTGACGACGCCGATGAGAGTGGCACCGAGGGCCTTGGCCCACTGGCACGCGATCAGGCCGACGCCACCGGCAGCGGCATGGAACAGCAGCGTCGTTTCAGGCCCCACCTTGTAGACGTCCCGCAGCAACGCCCGCACGGTCATGCCTTGCAGCATCATCGCAGCCGCGACCTCGTAAGAGATGGCGGGCGGCAGCTTGACGAGCCGATCAGCCGCGATCAGCCGCTCCTCGGCATAGCCACCGAGTACGCCCTGGTAGGCAACACGATCGCCGACCTTGAATGCGGCCACCCCATCGCCGACCGCGACCACGTCGCCCGCACCTTCCATGCCGATCACGGCCGGCAGCGAGGCCAACGGGTAGAGACCCGTACGGTGATAAACGTCGATATAGTTGAGTCCGGCCGCCCGCTGTTTGATTCGCACCTGCCCCGGCCCTGGCGCCCCGACCTCGATTTCGTCCCACACGAGACGATCCGGACCACCGACGGCATGCACGCGGATTCCATGCACCATAGCGAGCAACTCCATGAAAGGAATTGAGGATCGATAAGTGGGTCTGTCGCTCCGCCACGATTGGAGCACACGGGCTTCACGCGGGTGCCTTGACCCCGCCACGGCCGCCTTCTATTGGCTCCTAACAGGGATAACAAGAGGCCTCGAGATGAGCGTGCGCCACGCCGCAGCAAGTGCGGCGAACCTGGCCTTGGTCGCGGGCTTGCTGGGCCTGAGCGGATGCCTAGGCGCCTGCGCCATCGGCAATCCGGAAATTGGCACGCGCGCGGGGCTGGGTTGTGTCGACGACAGCCCGGAATGCGTCACTCGCCGTCAGGCGACCTTGCGCAGCATGATGGACGACAAATCCAGAAGCTGGGTGAACGAGCCGCCGACGCCGGAGGCCTATGCGTCAGGCGTGCGCCTGTTCGCCTTCAAATCGAAAAAGAAGGAGCTGAGCTGCGACGAGCTGAAGCGCGGCAAGCTCGAGGCGGACACCGCGCGGTCGAGCCTCAACAGCGTCGGCGCGCGTCTGACGCCGGCCCAGGTGTCCCGCAGCGTCATGCTTGCCGGCGAGGTCGGTCGCGAATTGCAGAACGAGATCAATCGTCGTTGCAAGACCGGCTGAGGCTGTCCAAACTGCGTTGGACCCCGTTAGGCGAGCCAGCCGCCGCCACCCGCCCTAAGCCGCCGGCAGCGCCCGGCGCTCATCATCGAAAGACATTTTGATGGCTCTTGAAGCAGTAGTCGAAACCGTCGTGAGCTTTGTCCGGGAGCATCAGAGCTGGGCTGGCCCCGTCGCGTTCATCGTCGCATTCGGCGAAAGCTTTTGCTTCCTTTCCCTTCTCATTCCGGGCACCGCCATTCTCGTTGGCATCGCCGCCCTGCTCGCAGCCAGCGGCATCGAGGCGAGCATCTTGCTCCCCGCCATCCTGTGGGCCGGCTTTGGCGGCACGCTGGGTTATGCGGTCTCGTTCTGGATCGGTCGCTATTTCAAGGACAGCGTCCACAAGATCTGGCCATTCACCACGCGCCCTCACCTTATCTCCCAGGCCCAGGAGTTTTTCGAGACCTACGGCGCCTTCGGCGTCTTCCTCGGCCATTTCTTTGGTCCCGTGCGCGCCGTCATTCCCGTCGTGGCCGGGATGTTCAACATGCGCGAGCTTCCCTTCCAGATCGCCAACGTCGCCTCCGCATTCATCTGGTCCGTCGGCGTCATCGGCCCCTCGTTCTATCTCGTCACGTTCAAGGACGAGGTGATCGCCTTCCTGGCCGCGCATCAGTACGCGGTCGCAACGCTTCTGTTCTTCCTGGCCATGGCCAACAGCATCCCGCGCCCGATCCTGTTCGTGCCGACGCTGCTTCTCGTATTCGGCCTCGGCTCGCTGATGGTGCTCGGCAACGGCAACCTGCCGCTGATCCTGTTCGCCATGGCGGCCGGCGCCTTCCTCGGCGACTTCTACGCCTACTACAAAGGTTTGCTGCACAAGGAGAACCGCGCGCTTGCCTGGCCGTTCTGCGCGACGAAGAAGCAGCATGCCGACGCCCGCGCATTCGTGGAAAGCCACGGCCCGACGAGCCTGATCCTGAGCAAGTTCCAGGGCTTCAACCGCGGCCTCGTGCCCCTCGAAACCGGCTCCCTCGAACGCCCCATGCTGCCGTTCGTCGGCATCAGCGTCGTCTCCGCCGTGCTCTGGGCGCTGGCCCTCATCCTGCCCGCCATCCTCGTCGGCAAGCTCATCGCCTGAGACAAGCTCGTCGCCCTGAGAGGAGTCACGCTTCTCCTCACACCATGGCCGGGCTTGACCCGGCCATCCAGGGCCACGCATCCAAAACGCAGAACAAACAGTCACTGATCACCGCGCGCCGCTGCGCAGCGTCCGCGAAGACAAACGCAATCGTGTCATCCCGGCCGGAGCGATGGCGCGACGCGACATCGCGCAGCGCCGGGAACCAGGGGCAACAGATCCTACGCTCGCCCCGGCTTCCGCAGCACGGCGCTGCAAGCGTAATCGCGGAACGGGCGCGTGAACGTGAGATCCGCCCCCGTCTCGTTGGCCAACTGCCGAAGTACGCTCTCGATATCGGCGCGCGGATAGACGGAGAACTTCCGGAGCCACGCCCTGAGCCCCGCACGAAACAGCGACGGCAACTGGCTCTGCTCTCCGAAATCGACGATGTGCAGCGAGCCGTCTGGCGCGACGGCCTCGAACGCATGGGCGATTGCCTCACGCCACGGTGGGATCATCGACAGCGCGTAAGACACGAACACGCGGTCGAAGCCGTCGAGCCCGAACGTAGCCCTGGCATCGAAACGCGACGCGTCGGCCTGCGCGAGCGTGATGCAATGAGCGAGCCCCCAGCGCTCGACCGAGGCGCGGGCCGTGGCCAGCATGGCGTTCGAGACATCGAAGCCGTAGAAGCATGCCGAAGGATAGTGCTGCGCCGCCAGGATCAGGTTGCGCCCCGTACCGCAGCCGACCTCGAGCACCGTGCCGCCCGGAGGTGGATCGAGCCCCTCAAGCAACGCGTCTCGCCCGAGCAGATAGTATTTTCGCGAGGCGTCGTAGATGTGCCGCTGCACGCGATAGATGGCATCCATCTCGGCCGCTGCGTCACCCGCGGGCTCTGCCTTTGCCAACTGCCTCAGCCTTCGAAAGTGTAGAGATGGAACCCGCCGTAGATCGATGAGCGGTCCCGTTCCGTGAACGCGCGCGACTGTGCGGCGTCGTAGCGGAAGCGCCCGAGGATCGCGCTCGGCACCCGTCCGGGCAGGATGGTCTCCTCGCCGGCCGTGCGGAAGATCACGCGCGCGCCGGGCTTGGCGGTGCGAACGATCTCGCTCCACAGCGCGGTGAGCTGCGCGTCCGTCATCCAGTCCTGCGCATCGAGCAGCACGTAGGCGTCGTAGGTCGGCGCCGCGAGGCGGGCGAGATGCTCGTCGAACTTCGCATGCACGACGCTCACATTGTGGGCCCGAGCCTTGAGCGTCTCCCAGTTCGACCGCGCGAGGTACGGTGGCAAGGGACCGTTGCCGCCCGCCTTGTAGCCGCGCCCGAACGCCTGCCAGGCGAAATAGTTGTCCTCGAGATCGAAGCCGTACGAAAGCCTCGCAAGACGCGCCTTGAGCACGTCCGCCATATGCGGCGCGTTGCCCTTGAGGGCGTCGTATTGAGAGGGCGGAATGCCGAGGCCGAACAGCGAGGCCGGCTTGCTCATGAGCCAGCGCATGTGGCGCATGTCAAACAGCGGCGCCAGCTCCTCGTTGAAGATCCGCTCCTGCTCCGCCCGGCTCGTCGCTGCGAGCACTTTTGCGGGATTGCGCCCATGCAGACGCGACACCCAATGCCCCATCGTGATGAAGCCGCCGAGCAGCCCCTGCCGATAGAACCGGCGCGCGAAGTAGCTGATGCGGCGCCGGCCGAGCATGTCGCGCCCCTCCCAATAGGCGCGCGTCGCCGCGTCGAGATGCGGCGCCAGCAGCGTGTCGTAGATCTTCGCCGTCTCGGCATCGGCCGCCGACACGAAGAAGCGCGCGAAGGTCTCGTAGTCGGGAGCGTGCCGGACGATCGCCAGCTTGAGCCTGTTCAGCGCCACATGCGCGGGATTGAGATCCAGCGCCGTGACGCGCACATCCTCGACGGCGACGTACGACAGGGCGTTGCAGCCGCCCGACGCGATCGCCGCCACATGCTGGCCCGGCGCCAGCGCCATGGCCACGAGGTCGACGACGGGATCTTCCCAGATCTGCGGATAGACGAGTCCCGAGAAGGCCCAGGTGAAGAACCGCTCTTCGAGGCCCTTGCGGCTCGCAGCCCCGTAGCGGTGCACCGCCTCGGCAAGGCGGTGGTTCCGCCGCCCCTGCAAAGCGCCTTCGCCTTCCGCATGCGCCTCAACCGCTCCGCCCATTGCAGTCCCCCGCATATGCTTATTCGATCCGGCCTCGACTAGCGGTGTCGTATTGCAGCCCTGTGACAGGGTGGCGCCCCCTTGTGGGGAGCGCCGCAGGAAAGCTGGACGCCCCCGCCGGACGAGCCCCGGTTCGGCTTGCCTCGCGGCCCGAGATCGCTTAGACGGGGCGTCTGCGATCGACGCCAGGGCCCAGCGCCCGGCCCCTTAAAGGAATTCCCGTCATGACTGCCCGCCATCACCGCAAGGTCGAGATTCAGAAGAAGAAGGCCCGCCGCGCCATTCCGCGCAAGAAGGTGACCCGCATCCAGGGCAACACCGCCGGCGCCCGTAAGCGGCTCAAGAAGCTGGCCGGCAAGGCCCGCACCGTGAAGGCCAAGGCCTCGGCCTAAGTCCGGCCTGCACTAGAGCCGTTCCGGTTTTGTTGGAATCGGGGAACGGCTCTAGGTCTTTGTTTGGCCGTGCTTCTTATCGGACTTCCTGAGGGCACGGCTTCGCCATGACCCGGTTCCCACTTTTCCGGAAGCACTCTAGCGCCGAAACACCACTACAACCTCTACGTGTGACGAATAGAGGAACTGATCGACGGGCGTCGCCGGCCCCATCCGGAAGCCGCCGTCGATGAGCGCGCATGCGTCGCGCGCCAGCGTCGCCGGATTGCACGAGACGGCGATAACCACCTTCACTTTGGACTTTGCCAGCCGCTCGGCCTGTTCCAGGGCCCCCGCCCGCGGCGGGTCGAACACGACCGCATCGAAGGCGTTGAGCTCCCGCGCCGACAGCGGATCGCGATAGAGATCCCGCACGACCGCCGTCACCGGCTTCAAGCCCTGCGCATGGCGCACGACGTTGGTCAGCGCCCCAATGGCCCGCTTGTCGCTGTCGTAGGCGGAAACCGCCGCGCGCCGCGCCATGGGCAGCGTCAGCGTGCCCACGCCCGAAAACAGGTCGGCCACCGTTTTGGCCGACTTCGGCAGGGCCTTGACGCAAAAATCGGCCAGAAACCGCTCAGCCTGCGGCACCGCTTGAAGGAAGAGCCCGGGCTCGATCTCGACCGCAACGCCGCCGATCGTGACCACCGGCGTCCCCGCCGCGACGATCACCTCGCCGCCCACGACCAGCCGCGTGAGGGGCAGCGTCCGCGCCAGCGCCGCGACCTCCGCCTTCGCATGCGGCGAGAGATCTTTCCGCCCGTTGTCGAACGAGACATCGAGACCATGATCGAGCCGCGTCACGACGAGACGTCCACCCGCGCGGTCTGCCATCACATGACGCGCCAGGCGCCGCAACCCAGGCACCGTGGCGACGATCAGCGGATCGAGCACGGGGCATTCTGCGAGATCCACGAGCGTGTGCTGTCCCTCCTCGCGGAAGCCGATGATGACTTCCGCGCCGCGCCGCTCGACGCCGAGGAAGGCGCGCCGCCGCGAGGCCGCATCCACGACCACCAGCGGCGCCACGTCGGCGGAAATCCCGCGATGGCGGAACGCCTCGACCACCAGCCCGCGCTTCCAGTCGCGGTACAGCGCCGGCGACATGTGTTGCGCCAGGCATCCGCCACATTGCAGAAAATGCCGGCAGACCGGCACCGCACGCTCCGGGCTGTCGCTCATGCGCACGAACCCATCGCCGTCGACACGCCAGCGCTCGCCGGGCAGCGCGAACGGGACGTAGACGGCTTCGCCGTCGCGCATCGCAACGCCGTCACCCTTTCCGCCGAGGTGCTCGATGATCACATCTCTCGCGTCACCCATTGAAACGCGCCCCTAGCAGGAACTCCTGATTTCCCGAACCGCCCTCGATGGGAGAGGCGATGACGCCCACGACACGCCATCCGGGCAGCGCAGCGATCCACGCCGCGATTTTATCGGCCTGCGCGTCGCGCACCGCGGCATCACGCACAATGCCGCCCTTTCCGATCGCATCGCGCCCGGCCTCGAACTGCGGCTTGACCAATGCCACGAGCCAACAGTCGGGCGCTGCGAACGCGAGCGCCGCCGGCAGCACCTTCTCGAGCGAGATGAAACTGACATCGGCGACGATCGCACCGACGCGCTGCGGGATCTCCTGCTCCGTCAATCCGCGCGCATCCTGACCTTCGAGCGACGTGACCCGCTCGTCCTGCACGAGGCTCGCATGAAGCTGCCCATGCCCGACATCGACTGCAAACACATGCGTGGCCCCGCGCCGCAGCAGGACGTCGGTAAACCCGCCGGTCGAAGCCCCGACGTCGAGCGCCACACGGCCCTGCGGATCGAACCCGAACGCATCCAGCGCAGCTTCGAGCTTGAGTCCACCGCGCGAGACGTAGTCTGACGATTCCGCCAGCACGATCGGCGCGTCATCAGCCACCAGAGTACCCGGCTTGAGCGCCACGACCCCCGCCACGCTGACCGCGCCACGCACGATCAGATCGCGGGCCCGCGAGCGCGTGGGCACAAGCCCCCGCATCAACAGCGCTTTATCGAGCCGGAGGCCCATAATTCCACAGCCTCATGAACCTTATTGCCGCGTCTGGCATTGCCGTAAAGGCAAGCTATATAACGAACCACCATGTTCTCGTGCAGCAGCAGTCATTTAGCTTACGACGGAGACCGCCAATGTTGACCCCCGATCGCCGCACATTCCTCTTTACCGCGGGCGCCGCAACCCTCATGACCGCTGCCGCGACGGGCAGCCTCGGCCGCGCCTATGCGGCCGATCCCGCGCCCCCCACCGGCCCGTTCACGCTTCCCCCGCTTCCCTACGCACCCGATGCGCTCGAGCCGCACATCGACGCCACCACCATGGGGCTGCACCACGACAAGCACCACCAGGCGTATGTCAACAACCTCAACAAGGCTCTCGCCGACCATGGCGAGCTGGCCAAGCTGTCGCTCGAGGAGCTGCTGGCCAAGCTCGACGAGGTCCCCGATACCATCCGCACCGCCGTCCGCAACAACGGCGGCGGCCACGCCAATCACTCCATGTTCTGGCAGGTCATGGGCGCACCCGGCGGCCCCGGCCCCGACGGCGACCTGAAGGCCGCCATCGACAGCGATCTCGGCGGCCTCGAGAAGCTGCAGACGGACTTCAATGCAGCCGGCGGCAAGGTGTTCGGCTCGGGTTGGGTCTTCGTCACCGTGGACAAGGACGGCAAGCTCGCGCTCGTCTCGAAGCCGAACCAGGACACGCCGGTCATGGAGGGCAAGACCGTCCTCCTCGGCAACGACGTCTGGGAGCACGCCTACTACCTGAAATACCAGAACAAGCGCCCGGATTACCTCAAAGCGTGGTGGAACGTCGTCAACTGGAAGGCCGTTGGCGAGCGCTACGCCGCCGCCAAGGCGGGCACGCTGAAGATCTAACGTCCGCCCGACCGGGTATGGCCCTCTCCTCCAGTCAGACGGTGGAGAGGGCCTATCGACTAGTCTCTCACCGCGTATTTGCCCGGCCCGTTGGCGGCGAGCAGCACCAGACCGCCCGCCAGGGCAAAATTCTTCATGAAATTGATGAACTGTCCCTGCCCGCCGTCGCCAGACCACGCCGTATGAAACACCAGCGCCGTCACGATACAGAAGCCTGCAAGCACGAGCGCCGCCCAGCGCGAGAACACGCCGAACAGGACGGCAAGCCCTCCCCCGAGCTCCACAAGAATGGCGAGCGGAAGCAGCATTCCCGGCAGGCCGTAGGCCTCCATGTAGCCTGCTGAGCTGGCATATCCGGTTATTTTCTCGAACCCGAACACGATGAAGAGCGGCGCAATGAGCAGGCGTGCGGCAAGGCTCGCGAGGTCATGATTGATCGGCATGAGATGAACCTGTTTGATGAAAATGGCCTGACGTTCCGGACCATTTTATCCGCATCGCGCCCTCAGGTCATCGCCGCGCTGAGAAGCCCTGCCGAGAGCCAGCCGTTGAGATACTGCGCCACGCGGACGGGCGCCGTGTCGGGCTCGTCGAACGTGGCGGCCATCTCCGCAAGCCCCGAAAAGCATTTGCCGCGCGTTGCTTCCGTCCAGAGCATATGCTCCTCGGCGCCGAGCCGGCGCACCGTCGGCGTGCCCTCGCGGCGCCACACGAGGTAAGCCTGCGGCTCCGCCAGGCACTGCATGCCGGGTGGGGACTCTTCGTTCTTGAGGGCGCGCCAGATTTCGAACGCATTGGTTCGCAACGCGAGAAGCCCCGCGGCCGGGTGCGGCACGAACACGAGGCGCCCCCACGCCTCCGGCGGATACGCAGCAAGGGCCGAAAGGTCGAGCACCGTTGCGTCGGCGGCATCGAACGCCAGATCGAGTTGCCGCTCCAATAGAGCGATCTCCCGCAACTCGGGCGAGGCGGCGAAGCGCTCATGCGCGAGAAGCTCCGGCACATCGGACGCGTACCAGCGCGCATTGACGTGCCGCGACGGATAGAGCGCGACGTAGGCGCGCGCCATCGCTTCGAAGCGATCCCCACCCATGTGTAGCGCCAGCATCGGATGGGCGCTCCGCAGCACCTCGACGAGCCGCGCCGCGTAGGCATGGCGATAGACACCGAGCAGCACGGCATTGGTGGTGCGCGAGTTGGGCGGGATGAGCGCCAGCACATCGTCCGCGCCGTCGACCACCGCCGCCTGGAACCGCCGCTGCAGCTCGGCAAGGGAAGGCGCCTCAGGCCCCATGTGGGCGCCCCAGGGTCTCTGCCGCAACCGCCCGCGCCTCATCGAGCTCGCCGACAAGCTCTGCCAGCGGTGGAATGTGGTCGTCCCGTTCGATGATCGCCGACACGGGCCCGAAGTGCCGCAGCGCCGTGCGGTAGAGGTCCCACACCTCATCGCACACGATCGCATCATGCGTATCGACGATATGGCTCATGTTGTGCTCATGGCCCGCGAGATGGAACTGCACGATCCGCTCCTTCGGCACTCCGGCGATGAAGGCATGCGCGTCGAAGTCATGGTTGAAAGCGGACACGAACACGTTGTTGACGTCGAACACCAGCCAGCATCCCGTCCGCTTCGTGAGCTCGGCGATGAACTCCCACTCGCTCATCTCCGAATGCGAGAACTGCACGTAGCTCGACACGTTCTCGAGCGCAATCGCCTGCCCCAGGTAGTCCTGGACATGCTGCACGCGCGCGACGACGTGATCGAGCGCCTCCTGCGTATAGGGCACCGGCAGCAAATCGTGCAGATTGACGCCGTGCACGCCCGTCCAGCAGAGATGATCGGAGATGAAAACCGGCTCGGCGCGCTTGGCGAGCGCCTTCAGATCGCGCAGGTAGTCCGTGTCGAGCGGCGCCGTGGAGGCGATCGAGAGAGAGACGCCGTGCATGACGATCGGATAGCGGGCCCGGATGCGGTCCAGCATCTTGAGCGGCTGCCCGCCGGGCACCATGTAGTTCTCGCTGATGACCTCGAACCAGTCGACATTGGGCGTGCCCTCGAGGATATCCTGATAATGCTGAGGTCGCAGCCCAAGCCCGAATCCGAGATAGGGCGGCTTACTCGATGCGTGCGCGCTGAGAAAATCATCGACGGCTGTGGTCACGGGCGATCCCTCCATTCAAGAAAATGGAATGTCCGGCGGCTCGACACGCGGCCACCGGACGCTTGTTGGCGGATGGCTTTACTTCGCCGGTTCGAACTTCGCGCCGTCGACCTTCGAGCAGTCCGCTGCGCTCGACTCCGTGAAGCCCTGCCCCTTGCAGGCGTTCTGACCCTTGCAGGCGTTGGTCGCCGTCTTGCACGCGCTCTGGCCCTTACAGGCATTGGCGCCCATGCAATGGCCCGTTGCCTCCTCGGCGGAGAAGCTGGGGCTCGCGACGGCACCGGCCAACAGCAGCGTGGCGGCAGCGGCGGCGAGAGCGGAGCCGGAGGTCACCGAGAGTTTCATGGGGTTTGTCCTTCCTTGTGATGATTGAACTCCCCGGACGTTGAGGACAGCTTCCGCCTCCGGGACAGCGGCAAGCATGTCCGGAACTACGGCCCGCCATGACGCGGGTTTCAAATCGGCTGGGATAAAAAAATTCCGCGGTCCGGCGGACCGCTACGGCGTCGCCTTGACGAGCTTGCCGCTGAACACGACCGGGCCCGTGGGCTCGCCCGTCGGAGAGCCGCCCTTCGGCTCGAGACTGACGGCATACGTACCGTCCATCATCATGTCGTGCATTTTCCCGGTCGGCGCCATCGGTCGCACGTCCATCGCGCTGTCGTCGAACACGCCGAGCGACTTGGGCTCCGGCATGTCGTCATGCACCAGCCACAACTGATAGGATTTCTCCGGCTCCGCGGGCTTCTGCATCGCGGAGATGACGAACATGTTGCTCTTGGTATCGACGGTCAGCAGGAAGGCCGGCAGCGCCTTGTCGGCCTGCAGCACCGCCACGTATTGCGTCGGCATCTGCCGGCGCTGATAGTCCTGCAAGACGACGATACCGGCGAGCGAGGCGGCAAGCGCCGTCATGCCTGCCGCGATGTTCCGCCACCGGTTGGCGCGCCGGGCGATGGCCTGCTCGCGCGCCTTGAACGCCACGATAGTCGAACCGAGCCCGATCTGCGCGCGAATCTTGTCATAGAGACCGGCAGGCGGCGCCACTGCCGTGACATCCTCGGCAAGCGGCCCCAGGCGCCGCTCCCAATCCAATACCGCCGCATCGAATGCCGGATCGCGCGCGCGACGCGCCTCCGCCTCGGACCGTTCGGCATGCGACAGCGTGCCGAGAACATACTCGGCCGCCAGCGCATCGATGTCGTCGAGCTCGGTCATTGCTCGAGGCACCCTTTCAACTGAGCCAGGCTGCGATGCAGCCAGGTCTTGATCGTTCCTTCCGGCCGGTCGAACCGCTGGGCGAGCGCCTCGCGGCTCATGCCGTCGAGATAGGCGAGCCGCACCATCTGCCGCTTGTCGGGCTCCAGCCCCTCAAGGCAGCGGCGCAGCCGCTCCACATCCTCCCGCCGTCCCAGGATCTCGACCGGATGCTCGTCGTCGCTTTCGAGCTGCTCCAGCTCCGAAACATCCGCCTTCGGCCGCCCGGCCCACTTGCGCACCTCGTCGAGCGCCCGGTTGCGAACGATGGCCGCCATCCAGGTGACCGGAGCGGCGATCTTGGGATCGAAGTCCCGCGCCCTCTCCCAGATCTTGAAATAGCAGTCCTGCACCACGTCTTCCGCAGCCTCCTTGCTGCGCAGGATACGCAGGGCGACGGCATAGAGTTTCGGGGACGTTGCTTGGTAAAGCGCGGCGAAAGCCGCTTCGTCCCCCCGCGCCACGCCGGCAAGGAGCACATCCAGCTTTTGGCGCGAAGAATCCATCCCTGCCCACGGTTCTGGGTGCCTGTTCCCCGGTCCTTATGATCCCATTGCCTTCGGGTGTCGAGACAGGAGCACCGGCTTGCCTTAATCAGATAGGACAGGTTCCGCGGCGGCCGGCCTCGGAACGGAGCATCCTGATTGTCATACGGAGGATCCCTTGCCGAGTTTCGGCCCGACGAGCGCTTTTGCGCCGATCCTGCTGTTGTCCGTCTCGAACATCTTCATGACGTTCGCCTGGTACGGGCACCTGAAATACAAAACCACCGCCCTCTGGATCGCCATCCTGGCAAGCTGGGGCATCGCCTTCTTCGAGTATTGCTTTGCCGTCCCCGCCAACCGGCTCGGCTCCTCGTTCTACACGACCGCCGAATTGAAGACGATCCAGGAGGTCATCACGCTCACGGTCTTCGCCGGCTTCTCGATCCTCTATTTGAAGGAGCCGTTGACCATCAATCACCTCGTAGGCTTTGCTCTGATCGTCTCTGGGGCCTATTTCATTTTCAAAGGCCCGCTGTGAGTTTGTCCCGATGGACCGCCTGAGCACCGCCATCAGCGGAATCGACGCCGCCAACAGCGCCGACCCGAACCGCATCCCGCTCGGCGACGGAACGGAGATCCCGGCGGAGCTGGCCTACGGGCAGCGCATGTCCGCCATGCTCGCACGCGTCTATCCGGACGCCTCCGAAGCTCTGCGACTCGCGGTACGCGCCCAGCACATCCGCCGCTGGGAAGTGCCGCGCTCGAGCTATCCCATGGATCGCGGCGGCTATCTGCGCTGGCGCAAGGAGCTTGGCCGTAAGCACGCCGAGTGGGCCGGCGAGATCCTGGCGCGCTGCGGCTACGGCGAAGAGGAGATCGCCCGTGTCGGATCCCTGCTGCGCAAGGAGAACCTGCGCCGCGATCCCGAGACGCAAGCCCTCGAGGACATCGCGGCCCTCGTCTTCCTCGCCCACTACGCCGAGGACTTCGCCGCCAAACACCCGCCCGAGAAGGTCGTGAGCATCCTCGCCAAGACACTGGCCAAGATGTCCGAGCACGGCAAAGCGGCCGCCGCCACACTCGATCTTTCACCCGCCGTGCACCACGCACTCGAGGCGGCGGCCGCGCAGTCGGATGATCCATGAGCGCCGAGCACAAGAAGCTCGCCGTCGTGCTCGCGAGCCACGGCGATCGGGGCGGCGCCTCGCCCAACGCCGCCCTGCATCGCCAGGCCGAGGCGGTGCACGTGCTCACGGGCCTCACCGTTTTGACGGGCATGCTCAAGGGTGATGCCACCATAGAGCAGGCCATTACGGACGCTGCTGCGACGGGCGCCGCGCGCGTTGCCGTCTATCCGCTGTTCATGGCCGACGGTTACTTCGTGCAGAAGGTCCGCGAGCGCGTCAACGCGGCAGGCGTGACACCCGAGCCCCTGATGCTGACACCGCTCGGCCTCGACCCCGGATTGCCTGACATTCTCGTGCAAGAGGCCCTTGCGGCAGCGTCCGCCGCCGGCCTCGACGCCGCGACCTCGCGGCTTCTCATCGTCGGCCACGGCTCGAAGCTCGGGCCTGCGTCCGCCGCCGCCACGCGCAAAGCCGCCGCACGCGCAGCCCTCATCCGCCGCTTCGCAAGCGTCACGACGGCCTTTCTCGAGGAGGAGCCCTTCGTCGAGGATGCGCTCCGCGCGAGCATCGTACCGACCATCGTCGCCGGCTTCTTCTTCGGCGACGGCATGCACGCCGGCGAGGACGTCCCCGACGCCATCGCCGAAACGGGCGCCAGCGCCGTCTACACCGGCGCCATCGGCAACAGTCCCGCCGTCGCTCCCCTCATCGCCGCCGCACTGACCGCAGAAGTCAGCCGCCGAGACGGCTCAGGACACGCGTGACGAAGGCACTCTTCGCGGCACGATAGATGTCCATCGGCTGTCCATCGAAGTCTCGTTTCAGCGCGTTGTATTGGGTGACAAGCTCCGGATCCTGCCGCAATGCATCGACGAAGAGATGGAAATAGTCGTCCTCTCCGCCGGCCGTCGTGAGCTGGATGCCGAGATGCGGCGAGGTCGAGCCATCCTCAAACGACGAGAAGCTCTCGCTGCGCTTGGAGCCGACGTTCCGGGCGAACCGCGCGGCCAACGCCGCATCGGCCGCACAAAAATCCTCCGCCGCGACCCGCACGACAATATCGAGATCGCCCTTCGTCAGGCATCCCGGCACCGCCGTTGCACCGATATGACGGATGTCCGCGGATGCGGGCAGCGTACGCCGAAGCTCAGCCGCGATCCGCTCGAACAATCGCTCTGCATCCGCACGCGCCCGATCGTGGTCGGGATGCAGCGAGAAATCCGACTCGGGCGGCTGCTCTGACGACCCCATGGGATACCTCAAACAAAAAAACGGCGGCGAATGTCTCGCCGCCGTCTTCTGATCTCAAATCGCGCGGGCTACTCCCGACGCCGGCGCGGGCCGCCTTCGCGCTCGCGGCGCGGCGGACGCTCGGCGGAGAACACCTCCTCCGGCTCGCCCTCGGCGCGCGGGATCTCCGCACCCGTGGCCTGGTCGACGATCTTCATCGAGAGCCGCACCTTGCCGCGGTCGTCGAAGCCCAGAAGCTTCACGTAGACCTCCTGGCCTTCCTTCACGACCTCGCCGACCGTCTGCGGACGGCCCTGCGTGAGCTGCGAGATGTGCACGAGGCCGTCCTTGGCGCCGAAGAAGTTCACGAACGCGCCGAACTCCATGATCTTGACGACCTTGCCCTTGTAGATCTGGCCGACCTCGGGCTCCGACGTGATGCCCTTGATGCGCGCCAGCGCCTTCTCGATGCTCTCGCGGTTGGCCGATGCGATCTTGACCGTGCCGTCGTCCTCGATGTCGATCTTGGCGCCGGACTCGGCCACGATCTCGCGGATCACCGAGCCGCCCGAGCCGATCACCTCGCGGATCTTGTCGGTTGGGATCTTGATCGTCTCGATGCGCGGCGCGTACTCGCCGAGCTCCTCGCGAGCCCCCGTCAGCGCCTTCGACATCTCGCCGAGGATATGCAGGCGGCCACGATTCGCCTGCTCGACGGCGACCTTCATGATCTCTTCGGTGATGCCGGTGATCTTGATGTCCATCTGCAGCGCCGTGACGCCGTTGGCGGTGCCGGCGACCTTGAAGTCCATGTCGCCCAGATGATCCTCGTCGCCGAGGATATCGGACAGCACGGCGAAGTCATCGCCTTCCTTGATGAGGCCCATGGCGATGCCGGCCACCGGAGACTTCAGCGGAACGCCCGCATCCATGAGGGCGAGCGAGGTGCCGCACACCGTCGCCATCGACGACGAGCCGTTGCTCTCGGTGATCTCCGAGACCACGCGCAGCGTGTACGGGAACTCGTCCGACTTCGGCAGCAGCGGACGCACGGCGCGCCAGGCCAGCTTGCCGTGTCCGATCTCGCGGCGGCCCGGCGAGCCCATGCGGCCCGTCTCGCCGACCGAGTAGGGCGGGAAGTTGTAGTGGAGCAGGAAGCGCTCCTTCTTCGTACCTTCGAGGCTGTCGATGTACTGCTCGTCCTCGCCGGTGCCGAGGGTCGCCACCACCAACGCCTGCGTCTCGCCGCGCGTGAACAGCGCCGAGCCGTGCGTACGCGGCAGCACGTGGACTTCGGAAAGGATCGGGCGCACGGTCTCGAGATCGCGCCCATCGATACGCCGCTTCGTCTTCAGGACATCGCCGCGCATGATGTCCATTTCCAGCGCCTTGAACGCGTCCGTCAGTAGCACCTTCTCGGCCGGATCGTCGGCCGGAAGCTCGACGCCCTCGAAAACCTTCTTCTTGGCTTCCGCGCAAAGGTCCTGGCGCTTGCCCTTTTCCTTGGTCGAGAACGCCGTCTTCAAAAGATCGCCGGCAATCTCCGCGACCTGCTTCTTGTACTTGTCCTTGTCCGGGATCTGGATATCCCACGGCTCCTTGGCCGCCTTCTCGGCAAGCTTGATGATCGCTTGGATCACCGGCTGCATGTGCTTGTGGCCGAACATGACGGCCTCGATCATCAGCGCCTCGGAAAGCTCCTGCGCCTCGCTCTCGACCATCATGACGGCATCCTGCGTGCCGGCGACGACGAGATCGAGCTTGCTCTCGGCCATCTCGTCGATCATCGGATTGAGCACGCACTCGCCGCCGATCACGCCGACGCGCGCCGCGCCGATCGGGCCGAGGAACGGCAGGCCGGAGAGCGTCAGCGCGGCCGAAGCGGCCACCATGCCGACGATGTCGGGATCGTTCTCGAGGTCATGGCTGAGCACCGTGACGACGACCTGCACCTCGTTCTTGAAGCCCTCGACGAACAGCGGGCGGATCGGGCGATCGATGAGACGCGAGGTCAGCGTCTCCTTCTCTGTGGGACGGCCCTCGCGCTTGAAATAGCCGCCCGGGATCTTGCCGGCGGCATACGTGCGCTCCTGGTAGTTGACGGTAAGCGGGAAGAAATCGATGCCGGGCTTCGGGTTCTTGGCGCCGACGACCGTCGCCAGCACGCTGGTCTCGCCGTACTGCGCGTAGACGGCTGCGTCCGCCTGGCGGGCCATATGCCCGGTTTCGAGCTTGAGCGTACGCCCGCCCCATTCAATTTCCACGCGATGAATATCGAACATGTTCGTTCTTTCGTTCTATCTCTGTTTCATGTCTCTCTGATGCGCGGCTTCCTTAGCACGAATGCCGCGAGTGTGATGAACGAGAAATTCGCCACACACAGGCGGCACGGTATCGAGCGAATGTCTCGGTCTGAATCACACTCGTAAGTCTATGATTCTAGTGTCCGTTCCGATTCCGAACTTCGCTCGGACATCTGCCGATAATACAGGCGAAGTTCGGAATCCGGACACGAGCGCCGCGAACCGAAAAGGTCTGCGACGCCCGTCTTTCCTCCAGTTACGAGGGTTCGGAGCCAGAAAGCCCTGCCGTCGCCAGCCCGCAAGAAAGGGCGCTCAGCGGCGGATGCCGAGCTTCTCGATGATCTTCTGATAGCGCTCGTTGTCCTTGCGCTTGACGTAGTCCAGAAGCTGGCGGCGCTGGCTGACCATCTTGAGCAGACCGCGACGCGAATGGTTGTCCTTCTTGTGCGTCTTGAAGTGCTCGGTGAGGCCGTTGATGCGCTCGGTCAGGATAGCAACCTGAACTTCGGGCGAGCCGGTGTCGTTCGCCTTTGTGGCGTTGTCCTTGATAACTTTGGTCTTGTGTTCAAGTGTCAGCGACATCGGGTTCTCCTGTTCTGTTGGAGGGCCGCCGCGCCTTGCTCCATGAGGGAGAGCGGGCCAGCCGGGAAACGGCCATAGCCGGGATGTCGTCCAGCCAGGTCGCTACAAACCTCATCATGAGCCTAAGGCCCGGACGAGGATGGCGCTTTATACACGTTTGCCGAAGACCGACCAGGAAAAGTTGCGATAATCGCAACACCGCGCAACAACCGGCAGATCACATTAAGATCTGATTTTATTATATAAATTGGATTGCACGGAAAATTGGGTTGCCTGCGCACAACGAAAAGTTGCGGTCCGCACGCCTAACCCCCTGTCCCTTCACGCAAAACCTCCACCGCCTTATCGAGTTGCGGATCGCGACCGGCCGCATAGGGGATGTCGAACGGAACCTCGATCGTCGGCGCCACGCCCTTCCCCTCGAGCCGCTCGCCGTCCACCGCCACGTCGTTGACGGCGACCATCAGGAAGCTGCCGTCGGAGAGCAGAAAGCCGCGCCCCGCCAGCAGCGCGCCGGCCGTGCGCGTCCCGACCACCTCGCCATAGCCATATTTCTTGAAGCCGTAGGTGAGCACTTCCTTGCCGCTGCGCGTGCCGCCGTTGACCAGCGCGACCACGGGCTTGCGCCATCTGAAGCTCGCAAAGTCCGTCTTGCCCGCGCGCTCGGTGAAGGTCATGTCCGGGCCGCGCGCATTGAAGAGATCGAGGTAGCGCGGCTGCGCACCGCCCCACCCGTCGCGCAGGTCCCAGATCAGCGCATCGGCGTCCTTGAGCTTGCCCGTGCTCAATTCTTCCATCAGCGCATCCTGATAGCGTTCGCCCGCGTAGGACCAGATGTGGATGTAGCCGATGCGATGGCCGCCCGCTTCGATGATGCGGGCCCCGTCGTGCATGGCGGCGCGAAACGCCTTCCCGGGCTCGATCCGCTCGGGGCGGACGTCCACCACGGAGACCTCTCGGTCGCGCTCGCGGCGCAACGAGAGCTTCACGACCTGCCCGACCTTGTCGCGAAACGACTCGACGGCCTCGAACGGTTTGCCGTCGGCAGCGACGATCTCGTCTCCGACGAGAATGCCGGCCTTGGCCGCCGCAAGCCCCGCAATCACACCTGTGACGAACGTCTTGCCCTCGATCTCGCGCGTGAAGATGCCGATGCCGTCGTAGGAGACGCCGTTGGGCAGATGCTTGCGAAGGCTGTCCCTGAGCCCGTAACGGAAGATGTCGACAAGCTGATAGTAGCGGGGATCGATGTCCGCCACATGCATCGTATGCGAGGCATCGAGCTCGGCCAGCATCGCGTTGATGGCCTCCGAGCGTGCCTTGACGGTCTCGGACGCGAGATACTGCGGCCTATGGCGCGCGACCACCGCGTCCCAATCCTTACCCTTCATCTCGGGATCGTAGAAGTTCTCGCGCACGATCCGCGCCGCCTCGTCGAACACGGCCGCGTCGGGACCCTCGCGGGCCGCGCTTTGCGTGGCCGCAACTGCAAGAACGGCCAAAGTAAGCACGAGCACAGCCCACTTCGGGAACGTGACGGAAGGCGAGGATAGACGCATGGAACCTCCGCTGCCGCGATCAACCGAACGCAGCGAGGCATATAGGCGCTCGTCGCGCGGTGTCGAGATGCGGGGGATGCCGGAGTGACGGCCCGTCTTCCGGAGATCGATACATTCCAACGCTCAGGGAAACGGAACACGGTTTGTTAGGTATCGGGACCCCGACCTTCGTCGGGGCGACGTAGCTCTGGCAAACCGGACGCCCGCCCCTCAACGTCATCCCGGCGGAGGCCGGGATCCAGACACGCATCAATCGAAACCGCTATCCGCCGAAATTGAAAACACGCGTCGGATGCAGCGCGCCCTTCTCGATTTCTCCAAGCGCCACGATCTGGCCTTTCGACATGGCGTAGGCGACCCCACCGAGCACCGGCGCATCGCGCCCACGGATCAGAATGCTGCGCCCCTGCACGAGGTTGGCCGCATCCGACGGACTGACGTTGACCTCTAGAATATCGCCGAGCGCCATCTCGACCGGCAGCAGGAACGACGACAGATCCTCGCCCGCTTCCGCCGCGTCCTCGATCTCGTCGAGACCGACGGCATTCTCCTCGCTGAACGGCCTGACGCGCGTGCGTCGCAGCGCGATCACATGCCCGCGGCAGCCGAGCGCGCGCCCCATGTCGCGCGCGATCGCGCGCACGTAGGTCCCCTTGCCGCAGCGCGCCTCGAACACCGCCGTATCGCCGTCCGGCACATCGACGAGACGCAGCTCATCAATGAAAACCGGCCGCGCCTCGAGCACGACGTCCTCGCCGTCGCGCGCCAGCGCATAGGCCCGCTCGCCGTCGACCTTGATCGCCGAATATTGCGGCGGCACCTGCATGATCTCGCCGATGACCTGCGGCAACAGCCCCTCGATGTCCGCCACCGTCGGCCGCCCCTCGCCGGTCGCCACGACCTCGCCTTCCGCGTCGTCGGTCGCCGTCTCCGCACCCCAGCGCACGGTGAAGCGATAGACCTTCTCGCCGTCGACCGCGAACGGTACCGTCTTTGTGGCTTCCCCGAACGCAATCGGCAGGATGCCCGTCGCCAGCGGATCGAGCGTACCCGCATGCCCGACCTTCTGCGCGAAGAAGAGCCGCTTCAGGATGCCGACCGCACGCGTCGAGGTCATCTCGAACGGCTTGTCGAGCACCAGCCAGCCGTGAACCGGATTGCCTTTTTTGCGTCGTGCCATGGAAACTCTTTGGGGGAATATGGTTCGATTGCGAGGCGGCGAAGCTGGAAAAACCTAGTCCTTCTCCACATCGCGGCGCACTTTCTCGCTATGCAGCAGCCGGTCGATGCGCGAGACCTCCTCGAACGTCTCGTCCTCGCGGAAGCGCACCTCGGGCGCGACGCGCAAATCCACCGCATGCGAAATCTCGCCGCGAATGAACTTGCTGTTTCGCGTCAACGCTTCGAGGACGATCTTCGTATCCTTGCCACCGAGCGGCATGACGTAAGCGGTCGCCAGGCGGAGATCGGGCGACATCCGCACTTCGCTAATCGTCACCACATGCGAGGCGAGCACGTCGTCATAGATCTCGCCGCGCGCCAGCATCTCTGCGAGCTTGTGCCGGATCAGCTCGCCGACGCGCAACTGCCGCTGCGTCGGCCCTTTGCCGTGCTGGGATTTTTGTCTGGACATATCTTTTCAATCCGACCGGGATCGAACCGGCACGAGGCCAACGCCTCTTAGCAATTTTGGAACATGGACCTTTGGGCCGAAGGGCCGGGCCGCAAGGCGGCCCCGGCGCGAGCGCCGCCCCCGCGGAGGCTGCCCGCTCGCAAAGCGAGCGGAACAGCAGCCGTGAGCGCTTAGAGAGACCGCTTGATCGTCTCCACCTGGAAGCACTCGATCTCGTCGCCCTCACGGATGTCCTGGTAGTTGGCGAAGGCCATGCCGCATTCCTGTCCGGCCGGCACTTCCTTCACCTCATCCTTGAAGCGCTTGAGGAT
>JAFKKW010000531.1 GCA_017304275.1 Hyphomicrobiales bacterium
AGTCGGCCTCTACGCGTCGTTCTCGATCGCCGTAATCACTGCGATCGTCGGCGGACGGCCCGCAATGATTTCCGCCGCGACGGCAGCAACCGCCGTCCTCATGGTCACGCTCGTAAAAGAGCACGGGCTTCAATATCTACTCGCCGCCACGGTGCTCGCAGGCGTCTTTCAGGTCGCGGCAGGTTTCCTGAAGCTCGGCTATGTGATGCGCTTCGTCTCGCGCTCGGTCATGACCGGATTTGTCAATGCGCTCGCGATCCTGATCTTCATGGCGCAGCTTCCCGAGCTGATCGGGGTGACGTGGCTCACCTATGTGCTGGTCGCGGGCGGCCTCGCCATCATCTATCTCTTTCCGCGTCTGACCAAGACGATACCGTCGCCGCTGATCTGTATTCTCGTGCTGACGGGCCTCGGCGTCTGGCTCAATCTGGATGTGCGCACCGTGGGTGACATGGGCGAGCTGCCTTCAACACTGCCGGTGTTTCTGCTGCCGGACATTCCGCTTAACTTCGAGACCTTGGCGATCATTTTCCCCTATTCGGTCGCGGTCGCGGCCGTCGGCCTGCTGGAATCGCTCATGACGGCCCAGATCGTCGACCAGCTGACGGATACGCCAAGCGACAAGAACCGCGACTGCGTCGGCCAGGGTGTTGCCAACATCGCCACAGGTTTCATCGGCGGCATGGCTGGCTGTGCCATGATCGGCCAGTCGGTCATCAACGTGAAGTCTGGCGGTCGGGGACGACTTTCGTCATTCCTGGCGGGTGTCTTCCTGCTGTTCTTGATCGTCGTGCTCGGCGCCTGGGTGAAACTGATCCCGATGGCCGCGCTGGTGGCGATCATGATCATGGTCTCCATCGGCACGTTTAGCTGGGCGTCAATTTACAATCTCAAGCATCACCCGCGCAGTTCCAGCGTTGTCATGCTGGCGACCGTCGCCGGTGTCGTTCTCACCCACAACCTAGCCATTGGTGTTCTGGCGGGAGTGCTGCTCTCCGGGCTCTTCTTCGCCTGGAAGGTTGCCCAGATCTTCCGCGTGACCTCCACACTCTCGGAGGAAGGCAAGCATCGAACGTACCTCGTCGAAGGGCAGTTGTTCTTTGCTTCCGGTGACGACTTCATGAATGCGTTCGATTTCAAGGAAGCCCTTGAGCGGGTGACGATCGACGTCAGCGGAGCGCATATTTGGGACATATCGAGCGTCATGGCGCTGGATATGGCCATCCTGAAACTCCGGCGCGAGGGCGCGGAGGTTGATATTGTTGGCCTCAACGAAGCCAGCGAGACGATCGTCGACAAGCTGGCCATTCACGATAAGCCCGGCGCGTTCGAACGCCTGATGGGGCACTAGGGAGTGAAACATGACCAAGATCTCCGCTTACATCGATGCATCGAGCTATGCGCATAGCGTCTGTGACCACGCAGCCTGGGTGGCGGGACGCATGGGTGGGTCTGTGGAAGTTCTACACGTCCTCGGCCGACGGGACATGCACGGAGACGGCGGCGATCTGAGCGGCGCACTCGACATGGACGCTCGCGACACGCTGCTGGCCGAGCTATCGGCGATGGACGAGCAGAAAGCCAAGCTCGCGCAGAAGCGCGGCCGGTTGATCCTCGATCAAGCCAAGAAGCGCCTGGAAGGTGCCGGCGTGGCCAGCGTCACGACCAAGCTGAGGATCGGCGACCTGGTCGAGACGGTGCATGATCAGGAGACCAGTGCGGATCTGATCGTCATCGGCAAGCGCGGAGAGGCGGCAGCGTTCGCGAGCCAGCACCTCGGATCGAACCTCGAAAGGGTTGTCCGTGCGAGCAGTAAGCCGGTTCTGGTGGCGGCGAGGGCTTTCAAGCCGATCAGCCGCATTCTCATCGCCTATGATGGAGGGCCAAGCGTCTCGCGTGCAATCAACTTCCTGGCCGGCGCGGGAACGGGATTCTCCGGGCTTGAGGTGAGCCTGCTCAAGATCGGCCAGTGCACCGACGACGCGACAGCGCGCGTCGAACAGGCAGCGCAGCAACTTCGTTCAGCCGGCTATCAAGTTGAGACGCGTATCGTACCCGGCCACCCGGAGACGGTCATCGCCGACGCCGTTGCAAACCAGGGGTTCGATTTGCTCGTCATGGGAGCTTACGGCCACTCCCGCATTCGCACCTTGATGATCGGCAGCACGACGACCGAACTGATGCGATCCTGCAAGGTGCCGGTCGTGTTGTTCAGATAAGCGTTAGGTCCTGCGACGGGGCCGCTGATGGTGCGTCTCCGCCCATGTGGGTGACGATCGCTGCCGCGAGTTTGCCATGGCGCCGCCGATGGCTCCCCAACCACCCAGCTTGCGATAGCCACCAAATCCCGCTATCTCCACCGCATGACATCACGCTTGCCTATCGCCGGTTATCCGCATTTTGCCCTGGCGGCTCAGGACGACAAAGCCCTGAGCACAAGAACCCTTACCGGGCTAAGTAAGGCGGGATTCGTCATCGAGTCCGATCGCATTGTTCCTCCGCAAGGCATCTCCGCCCAAGGCATCATCGCCGCGATCACGGATGCGTTCCAGGCTGCGAAGCAACGCTGAGCCCGCAAAGACGCCCCGATCGCAGTGTTTCCATCGTGCAAATCCGCACTTAGCGCATCGGGTTCATTCCACGCTGGCCGCAATGGTTCGCCGCGTTGCCTCGTCGGCTGGGAACAGCAGCTCAATCTTCAAATCTGCAAGCGCGATGTCCTGGGCGGAGCCGAATTGCGCAATCGTCGAGAAGAACGACAGCAGCGCGCCGCCGGCGAGATAGCGTGTGGTGATGACGGCGGGCAGCGCACCCGCCATCGCATGCTTCGGATCGGCTTCGCGCATGAGGAGATCTGCGGCACGGTCCAGCACGGGATCACCGCCCAGATGCCGACTTTCGGTGCGCAGTCGTGCCCGCATGTGGGCGGCAACCTCTGGCCAATTGTCGATGGCTGAACGCAGCCTACTGGGATCGAGCAAAGCGTCGAGCATACTGTCGCCGATGGCAAGGCCGACTGCCGACAGCATGCCCGTAGCCGCACGATTTAGGCTAACCAGAACCCAGTGACGGTCAAATGCGATGGCGGGATAAGGATCATGGCGCTGCAAGGTCCATTCGAGCGCTGCTCGGATCGAAGCCATG
>JAFKKW010000532.1 GCA_017304275.1 Hyphomicrobiales bacterium
GGCGGCACGCGCGTACCCGATCCCGCACGCACGTACGCAAGGCCCGATACCTTCGCCGGCGTCTGCCGCGACCTCTCGACGGAAACCTTCCTGGCGGCCGCCCGTCTCGGCTTCTTCCCGTGGCACCATTGCGGCCCGCTCAAATGGTGGACGCGCAGGAAGCGCATGGTGCTTTTCTTCGCAGATCACAAGCTCGAGAAGCGCTGCCTGCGCGAAATGCGCAAGAACGCCTACACCGTCACCTTCGACACTGCGTTCGACGATGTCGTTCGCGCCTGCGCCGGACCCCGAAGCTACAATTGGCACGCCCTGACCTGGATCACGCCGCTGATGCAGCGCCTCTACGCGGACCTCCACCGGCAGGGGCATGCCCACTCGTTCGAGATCTGGAGTGCGGACGGCCAACTTGTCGGCGGCGGCTTCGGCGTTTCGATCGGACGCGTCTTCCTCTCCGACTCGCTCTTCAGCCGCGAGCGCGACGTGTCGAAGATGGTGAGCGCGGTGCTCTATTACCATCTCGCCAGATGGGGCTACGTGCTCTGCGACGGGCGAGACTACACGCCGATGATGGACGCCATGGGCTTTCGCGAGATCACGCGAGCCGATCACGAGACCCTGCTCGCGCAGCACGCCCATACCGGCGGCCGCGCCACGCCGTGGACGGTCGAGGCGGATCTCGCCGCCGTCGCCAAATGGGTTACGAACCTCAAGCGCGCGGACGGCGCACCCCAAGCCAACGCGACGTGAGCCCGCCGCGAAGTAACCGGCACGCCGCCGCTCAAGTCGCGGCGCGCTGGAAGCTCGCGACGAAAAACCCGTCGGTGCGATGGCTGGCAGGAGTCAGCAGAAGCGTGTCCGTGGATCCATCCGCCGACGCGGGCACGTCGCCCCCGATCGTCGACGCCCAGACTTCTTCGAACGGAACCAGGTCGAAGCCGGGAAATGCGTCGCGAAACCACACAACCTGATCGACATTCTCCTCCGGCAGCACCGAGCAGGTGACATAGGTGAGGCGTCCGCCGGGCTTCACGAGCGCCGCCGCCTGCGTCAGGACCTCGCGCTGCTCGCGCTGACGCATCGCCAGTGCTTCGGGTTTGAGCCGCCACTTGGCGTCGGGCTTGCGCCGCCATGTCCCCGATCCCGAGCACGGCGCATCGACCAGCACGACATCGAAGCGCGGCCCCAAGGCCACGAGCCCCGCCGCATCGCCGCCCGTCAGCACCTGAGCGTTGCGCACACCCGCCCGCTGCAGACGTTCGAAGATTGGCCTGAGCTGGCCCTTGTCGCTGTCATAGGCATAGATCTGCCCGCTGTTCTGCATCGAGGCAGCAAGCGCCAGCGTCTTGCCGCCCGCGCCCGCGCAGAGATCGAGCACCTGCTGGCGCGGCCCGGCACCGGAGAGCGCGGCGGCGATCTGGCTGCCCTCGTCCTGCACCTCGAACCAGCCTTTGCCGTGCGCGGCCTCCGCTTCCACATGCGGGCTTTTGCCCGCGCCTTGAGGAGGAGGAATCCGCACGCCGAACGGCGCCAGAGTCGCGGGTTCCGCCCCGAGCGTTGCGAGCGCAGTCACCACTTTGTCGCGTGTCGCCTTGAGCAGGTTGGCCCTGAGATCAATCGGCGCTCGCTCGGCCATGGCCCGGCCTTCCGCAATCGCCCGCGCACCGAACGCTCGCGTGAAGGACGGCATTACCCACTCGGGAACGTCGGCCGCAACATACGGCGGAACATCGGTCGCAAGGCCGGCCGCGAGCCGTGCCTGCTCGTCGTCGCTCAAAGGAGCAGGCGCATGTGGACCGCCGTCGCAGACCGCCGCGACATCGGCGACCGAAAGTCCGAGCGCCTTGGAAGCAGCAGCGACGGCAAGCGCCCGCGGCGCATCGCTTCCCATTTGCGCACCGAGCGAAAGCCAGCGGCGCAAGACGTCGTACACGAGCGTGCCGATCGCCGCCCGGTCACCCGAGCCCGCGAAACGATGCCGTTTGCCCCAGTCCTGCAACGCAGTCGCAGCCGGCTGGTGACGCGAGAAGATGTCTTCCAGCACCTCGGCCGCGGCTTGAATGCGCCCACCCGGTCTCACGTCACCGTTCCTGCGTTGAAACGGGCAGTCACCCGTCGCGAAAAATAAAAGGCGAATGCAGACCGCGCACCGCCGGTGCAAGCGGGAGCGAAGCGCCGCCGCCGCGCACCGGCAAGCTTACCCGCAGGCTCTCACACCGCACCCGGATAGTTCGGGCTCTCACGCGTGATGAGCACGCCGTGCGGATGGCTTTCGCGCATGCTCGCCGGAGAGATACGGACGAACTTCGCAGTCTCGCGCAGGTCCTTGAGCGTCTTGGCGCCCGTGTAGCCCATGCCCGCGCGCAGCCCGCCCACGAGCTGATTGAGAACACCCTCGACCGGCCCCTTGTACGGAACCTGTCCTTCGATGCCCTCCGGCACGAGCTTCAGCGTGTCCTTGACCTCCTGCTGGAAGTAGCGGTCGGCCGAGCCACGCGCAATTGCGCCGCGCGAGCCCATGCCGCGATACGCCTTGTAGGTGCGGCCCTGATAGAGATAGGTCTCGCCGGGCGCCTCGTCCGTGCCCGCCATCAGCGAGCCGATCATCACGCAGTCGGCCCCGGCCGCCAGCGCCTTCACGATGTCGCCGGAATAGCGGATGCCGCCGTCGGCGATGACCGGAATGTCGTGCTTGTGAGCTTCGTTGGCGCAGTCCATGACAGCCGTAAGCTGCGGAACGCCGACACCGGCCACGATGCGCGTCGTGCAGATCGAGCCGGGCCCGATGCCGACCTTGATCGAATCCGCACCCGACTCGATGAGCGCCCGCGTCGCGTCTGCGGTCGCGACATTGCCGGCCACCACCTGCACCGAGTTCGAGATCTTCTTGATGCGCGTCACCGCGTCGAGCACGCTCTTGGAATGGCCGTGCGCCGTATCGACCACGATCAGGTCGCAGCCGGCCTCGAGCAGCTTCTCCGTACGCTCCCAGCCGTCGTTGCCGACCGTCGTCGCCGCCGCCACGCGAAGGCGTCCCTCGGGGTCCTTGCAGGCGTTGGGATGCTTCTGCGCCTTCTCGATATCCTTGACCGTGATCAGGCCGATGCACTGATAGGCGTCGTCGACCACCAGCAGCTTCTCGATG
>JAFKKW010000533.1 GCA_017304275.1 Hyphomicrobiales bacterium
AGGTCGTCGAACCCGGCGCGCCATTCTGTGTGAAGTTCACACCCGGTAGATGCTCCAGGTACTCCTCGACGAAGGTCTTCGACTGTTTCTCGAAATCCTTCTCCGTCAGAACCTCCACCGTCGAGCCGACCTTGGCCGCGTCGGTCGGTGTGCGGTTGGCGGAGTAGATCGTGATCCCCTCGAGCAAGGTCGTCCCCACGTCCTGAGCCGATGCACCATGAACGGCGCCCGCCAGAACAAGGCACGTCGACAGCAGAAGGGTTTTCGAAACGCGGCCGTTCCGTTGCGAAACATCAATGAAATAAGACAAGAGTCCCCCCGTCACGGATGATGACGGAAGCCCCGTTCGGTGCGGCCGCGGATCGCCTGCAACGCATCGCCGGCGTACGGCGGACACGCCGCGACGCCATGCAATACCCGCTGCTGCGAGCCGACTGTATTACGGTCAGTGGGTGAGTAAGACCCGGGCCATACCTGACGTTGCTCCCAATCGGTTGCACATCAGCCGCCACTACGGGTAACCGTTCCACCGAGCGCACCGCACGGGGGATGGGCGACTCGTGCCGGCAGGTCTCCTGGCTCGCGGCTCAAGCGTCTCTCTCCAGCCTTCCCGGCGCTTCTTACGAAGCGTCAGTGGCGTCGTTGGAGAGGACTTGCCGCTAACAGTTGCGGGCGCAGCCACGGATTTGGCGCTGTTGGCGCCGCACCGTGTTCCCTCTTCGTCATCCACCCGCTTGCGCGTGTGGCAACACCGTCACGCCGTCTAAAGCGCCCCAGCTCTCGACAACTGTCAACGTGAATCTTGCCGCGGCGTGCGGCGCAGCATGGCCCGCGATACGCAACGGCCACACTTGGCGGGGAGGCACGGGCCGCGGACGTCTCAGGAAGGGTAGGCGCGCGTCGGCGCGCGGAAGGCGCTCGTCAGCCGCAGCGAGAGCACGTTGTTGGCGCGCCCGGTGACGGGGCAGTCGGCCTCCTGGCGGTCGGAGCTCACGTAGAGCTTGAGGGGCCGCGCGAAGACCTGTGGTTTGATGTCGTCGTGCCAGAGAACGATCTGTGCCGTGAGCGGAGACATGTCGCGGATCGTGCAGGGGCGCGGCATGATCAGGCTCTCACTCCACAGGAAGCCCTCCCGCATGCGCCGCGGACCACGGAAGTCCTGCGGCTTGAGTGCCCTGCCGCTGGCAGCGGCGGCATCGCCGGAGAGCGATGAAACGAGCGTCTTCCATAAAGCCATCGTCTCCCCCGGTGCGCGCATGTGGGCCCCGCGCAGAGCATCGGAAATGTTGGTGAAGAATTTCCTAAGTGAAGCGGTGAGACCTGGAAAATAGGGAACAAACAACCCCGTCCGGCGTTGAGGGCGAGAGGCTATGAGGAGGCTGAAAATGGCAGATCGCAAGGTCGTGACCCCAACGGAAACGCGGCAGGCGACGCCGCAGCGCTTGAATTACCGGGTGCTGGTGCGGTCCCTGTTGATCGCGCTGGTCGCCGCCGTGCTCGTCTACGCGTATTTTTATATGCAGACGCCGGCTTAGCCGCGAACCTGCAGAACGACCTCACGCCGGTGCCTCTCAGCGCCGGCGTTTTCTTTTGCGGTGTTGGCGGGCGACGGGCGGAGCGTTGTCGCTGAGCGTCGGACACACGGGTTCGGGTTGGCACGTTCTGGACGACAGGAAAAATCTCCGTCATCGGAAACTCCGTCTATTGATCCGTCGCCGGGAGACCGTCAGCATCTGGTGGTCGCGCCGAGAGTCTGGCTTATAAGGTTGCGGAGTGCTGCGCGGAGGCGGTGGTCCGGGGGGAAACGATGTCCGTCGACGGATTTAAGATTGCCTTGTGCGCGATCGGTGCCTTCTACGTGTTCGCCGGGTATGTCGCCACGCGTGCAGCCCTGACGTCTCATTTCATCGATCGGGCCATTGCGGCGATCGCGGCCAAGAAGCCGACTAGGATAGAGAGTGCGCGGAGCTGCTGGTTTTTGTTCTCCGCGACGCTCGTTCTGGCGGGCGGTGTCGCGTTGCTGTTTCTCATCGACGTGGCGGCGTGGTTGTTTCTCGCGTGCGCCGCCGGTCAGGCGCTGTACCTGTTCTACCTCGCACCCCGCGTCTTCGATGGAGAGGATGCGCCGGACCCGACAGGGCGCCGCCAGACGACCAATGCGTTCGTTATCTACCTCGCCGCCACCGCGTTCGTCGTCTGGGCGCTGCCGGTCGGAAAGCTCACGCCATGGCGGGACACCGCATGGCCCGTGCTGGCGCTCGCGGCCGCCCTGGTCGCCGCACACGTGGCTTATATCGCCTGGACGCTGGCGAGATCGCCCGGCACAGGCGGAGGGCTCTCGGCATTTCCGGAATCGACCGAAGAGGAGCCGCAACGCGACCCGGCACAATGCACCCGCATTAAGGTCATGGCCGACTATCACTGCCATCCCCTGTGGGCGCTCGACGAGGATGTTTATGGAGACATCGCGCCGGAAGCACTCGGCCTGTCACCGGATCTCACGCGCGATCTCAACGCCTGGGCCGAAGCGTTTAACGCCTCGCTCGATCCGGATGATCCGGCCGCAAGCCGCTGGAGCGATGCGGAGCACGAGGCGCATGCGGCCGAGGCGCGCCCGCTCGCGGCCCGCCTCGCGCGGGAATGTCCGGATCGCATGATCTACATCATGGATCCGGTCGTCGGCGTGGTCGAGGTCAAGGCGGACGAGGCCCAATCCTCGCGCGGAGCAGGGATCGGCTGATGCGCCCGAGGCGGGCTGACCGCCTCGGAGTTTGGGCTACGTCGAGATCAGGCGCCGGCCGTGCGCGTCAGCGGAGCCGATGTCGCTGTCTGGCTCTTGGCGGAGGCGACAGCCGCATCGAGGTGCTGCACGAGTCCGTCCTCGAGGCCGAGGGTCGCTGCAAGATAACGCAGGTAGGCCTGTTCCGACGCTGTGTCCGCCTCGATGGCAACGGCGGACGCGAGATAGAGTTCGCTTCTCATTTCCGGCGTCGATGCGGCAGCCGCAAACTGTTGCGGCGACCAGGGGGCGGCGATTTCGCGATCGAGAAACTGGCGCTCCTCCGCGCCGATGCCGATCTCGGACAGGCGCCCGACGATACGCTGACGCTCGTCGGCGTCGATGAGGCCGTCCGAAAGC
>JAFKKW010000534.1 GCA_017304275.1 Hyphomicrobiales bacterium
CCCTCGTTGAACAGCGTGATGTGGAGCGTGTCGTCGAGCGAGATGATGGCGTCGGCCGCAATGGCGAGGATGGCCGAGACCTGGGCCTGCGCGAGCGCGGTGCTGCTTGTGGTGTAATTCGCCGTGTCCTTGGCCATGTCGTGAACTCACCCGGAGTGACTCGAGGCCCGCGCCAAGGCCCTCTTTCTTGATGTGGATCAACGTCCGCTGCGGTTTGAGGCTTAGATCATCGTCAAGAGACGAACAAGGGATCTCAATCGAGCGCAGGGCTATGAGTCGCGTGGCGATCATCGTGGGACACGCCAGGACGGGCACCTTTTGCGAGGCGCTCGGGGAAGCCTATCGCGATGGTGCTGATTCGGCCGGCCATCAGGTGCGGCTATTCGTAACCTCGCGGATGGCGTTCGATCCGATTCTGCACGAGGGTTTCGAGTGCGTGCAGCCGCTGGAGCCGGATCTCGTTGCAGCGCACGATGCGCTTTTCGAGGCGGACCATGTCGTCATCATCTTCCCCCTCTGGCTCGGCACCCTGCCGGCGATCCTTAAGGGTTTCCTCGAGCGGGTGCTGCAACCGGATCTGGTGTCGCACGCCAGGGACGGCCGTTACGGCAAGCCGCTCACGGGCAAGTCGGCCCGTGTGATCATAACGATGGGGATGCCCGGGCTCGTCTATCGCTGGTGGTTTGGTGCGCACGCGCTCAAAATGCTGAAGCGCAACATTCTCGGTTTCGTCGGCGTCGCGCCCGTTCGCAGCACGGTTTTCGGCAGCATCGGCAGCGCAAGCCCGCAGCGCCTGAGCGGCTGGCTTGCTCAGATCCGCGCGATGGGTGAGCGGCTTTCCTAGCGTGGGCGGCGGCTACTTCACTTCGAGGGTGTGGAGATACGTCACCACGGCCGCGATCTCGTCGGGTGCGAGAATGAACTCCGGCATGTCGGGATGTCCGGACGTGATGCCCTCGGCGAGAGATTCCTCGAGGCTTTCGGGCGGGTAGCGCTTTACGACCTCCCGGAAGGGGGGAGCCTCCTCGTGCGGGCTTTCACCTTCGAGCCCGATAGCATGGCAGCGGCTGCACCGCGATTCGAGCGCCTGGCGGCCTTTCTCGACCAGCGACGGCTCGGCCAAAACGGGCGTTGCCACAAGGCAGCACGCGGCAAGGCCGGCGAGCGTTCGCGCTTTCGTCACACGCATCTCGAAGTCCGCCTATTTCTTCTTGAGGGTCATGATGTAGGCGACCAGATTGTCGCGTACCTCGGGCGGGATGATGAGGTCAGGCATGGTCGGATGGGATGTTTGCAGCCAGACGACCAGCGCGCGCTCGGTCATGCCCGGCGTGTTGGCCACCACCGAGAAGTCAGGCGCATCGGCGTTGGGAGAGAAGTCCTCGACCGACGTCTCGACGCCGTGGCATTCAGCGCAGTGGGCGCGCGCATGTGCTGTGAAGCGCATGAAGCGGTCCTCCGATGACCGGTGCAAGCCTATCTGCGGATCATGGAGCAACGTTGACCTGGGTCAACGCTGCGCGCTCGCCCGGCGCACAGATGACATCCGTTTTGCTGTGGGGAACCCAAACCGTCAGGAACCCCAGGATGCCGATGGCGATACCGGCGATGCGGCGCAGATTTTGTCGCGCGCCGATGGCGGCCAGCGCGCCGAAGCCGGCCGTTGCCGCGATGAGGCCCGGCAGCGTGCCGGCCCCGAACGCGGCCATCACGGATGCCCCTCCGGCCGCTGAGCCGCTGAGCATGGCCGTAAAGAGCGCGCCGTAGACCATGGCGCACGGCATCATCCCCCAGGCGAGGCCACCCATGAGCGCCGTCGGGTAACGCCCGAACCGCGGCACGGCGGTGCGAGCGAGGCGATTGGCGAGCGGGGCGAGCAGGCGGTCGAGCAGCGACAGCGAGGGCAGGAGGCCTGCGGTCGAGAGGCCGATCCACATCAGGGCGACGGCGCCAGCCCACTGCACCAGTCGGAAGGCAATCTCGCGGTCGAGCCAAGCGACGGCGGGTGCCCCCATCGCCCCGACCAGCGTGCCGGCGAGTGCATAGGAGGCGATACGGCCGGCGTGCGTCAGCGCGGCGATGCGCATGCCTTCGGCGGCACTCCGCGGCGCGCTGACGTGCAGCAACCCGGCCGCTATGCCCCCGCACATGCCGGCACAGTGGAGCGTGCTCGCGAGGCCGAGACCAAAACCGGCAGTGAGGAGGAAGGCGTTCGGATCCATGGGGTCAGACGGCGTCGGGGCTGCGGATACAGGCCAGGACGGCGGGGAGGAGGGCGGCGAGCAGCGCCCAGAAGACGAACGTATCGAGGCGCGGCGCGAAGGGGGCCAGGAAGTATCCCGCGCCCCATCCGCAAAGCAGCAGGAACGCCGCAAGCGCAAGGGCTGCCGTGATTCCCCGACCGTAGCCCGCATCGCTCAGCCGCTTCGCGCTCAGCGCTGTGAAGGCGTAGAGGCTGAGGAGCGCCCACAGTACAGCCGCCATGGTCGGGATCTCAGGGGCTGCGTTCATGCTCTCGTCGAAACTGCCATCGTTGAAGATCAAAATCCCGCCGACCGCGAGGGCGGCAATTACGGCAGTTCCGGCCATCCACTCCGTGCGGGTCGTGCTGCCCTTCAGCGAGAAGAACAGGTCGATGAGATAGCCGCCCATGTTTCGCCCCTCGGTATTTTGCGGCACTTTACCGACGCCTGCGCGGTCCGGTTTGACCCACATCAAAGCGCGACCGGAGGTGTGGCGACACCCTTGTCACCGCAATCTCGACATCGCCAACTTCCATCTCGGATGCCGCCCATGCGCCACGCCGTTCTGCTGTCCCTCGTTGCCGCGTTCGCTCTCTCTCCCGCGCTTGCCGACGATGATCCCACGGTTCCCAACGAAGGGCCTTGGCGGATCATTCTCAAGGACCAGCTCAGGAGCGAGAAGGCTTGCGATCTCAACGAGGTGCTCGCCTACCAGGAGGTTCCGCTCGGCAGCGATGTGGGCGTCGACGGACGCGTTTCCTGCTTCGACGGGCGCGAGTTCAATTTCACGCGCAAGGGCAAGCATCAGAAGTTCTCGATCGAGATCTGCGCGCCGGCGGTTTGCTAGGCGTGTGACGAGGTGGTTATGCCGGCGGCGGTCCGCTCCCGGCTCACTCCCAGAAATCGAGGATGAGGTTCACCGGGAAGGGCGGAGCGGCACGGCTCGCGGCCCAGTGGTCGAGCGCGGTGCGATCCGTCTGCTCGAGCATGGCCGGAAGCATGGTCTCGAGCGCGGCTTCGGCGGCGTGATGGCGGCGCCTGAGGTCGAGCACCCGGGAGAAGGTCGGCACTATTCCGTTCCTGGACGTCAGGCGGCCGGCCACGAGATTGTTCAGGATCACCGTCACCTCGCGCTGATGCCGTCCGATCTCGGCGTGCTCGCGGCCAAGGCGGTTGATCAGCGCCCGCGTGTCGAGCGTCGTGGTCCTGGCCTTGGCGATGATCGGGAACAGGGCTTCGTCCTGAAAATCCGCATGCTCGGACCAGCTCGGCTCGAGCACGGCGCTCAACACCCGCGCGATGCGCTGGCCGGCGGCCGATGGCGGCTCATCCGCAAGGCTTGCAAGCCCCTTGTCGATCTCGACCTGAAGGTGCCGGTCGGCCGCCAACCGTCGTCCGATGTCGATCGTCTGGCGCGGGGATCGCGTATTTCGGGTGGGCATGGCCTGACCTGACCTTCGTTCGTGAAGCGGTCGACCATAACGTCGCAGACGGCGCGGACTTTTGATCGGGATCATGGGCCGAGTGGCGGAGTCGGGATATGGCGCTGTTACAAACTCTTACAATTCGTCACGCACTCCGCATACGTGTGGTTCGCAGCGCCTCTTTAATGCCTGCATCGGCACCACGGCGAACCGCGACATCCATGCGGTCGAGGAGAGACGATGCTGGCGAGCCCTTCCGTTGAGACCCGTTCCTATGCGCAGCGCACGAAGCAGGACACGCACGAAAGCCGCGCCCTCGAAGACCGGTTGACGCATGCTTCCGAGCGGCGGATCGAGGCCAAGGAGCATGTGTTCTGCGAGGGTGATCCGCGCACCCACGTCTACCGTGTCGAGGAGGGCGTGATCGCCATCTACAAGACGCTGTTCGACGGGCGTCGCCGGATCATCGATTTCGCGTATCCCGGTGATTTCATCGGCCTCGGCGTGCTTGGCGAGCACATCATGAGCGCCCAGGCTACCTGCCCCGCACGGGTGCGCTGCCTGTCGGCGGCGGCGCTCGAAAGCCTTGCCGAAACCGACGCGTCGCTCGCGCTCAAGCTCTACAAATCGGTCTGTCAGGACCTGCTGGCGGCCCGCAGCCTGCTCGTTACGGTCGGCCAGCGCAGCGCGGTCGAGCGCATGGCGGCATTCCTGCTGGCGTTGCACCGGCGGGGAAGCGACGCCAGCGATGTGATCAAGCTCGCCATGCGGCGCAGCGACATTGCCGATCTGCTCGGTCTCACGATCGAAACGGTCAGCCGGACGCTTACGAAGCTACGCGAGATGGGCGTGATCGAGGTCGAGCAAGGCGGCA
>JAFKKW010000535.1 GCA_017304275.1 Hyphomicrobiales bacterium
GAAACACCGACGGCGAGCTCCTGGATATCGATTGGTTCACGCTGGATCAGGCGAGAAACCTCAAGTTGCCATCGATCACGCATCACGTCATCGAAGACCTCTCCACGCTCCTGAGCAGGCCGCGCGCCATGCCGCACGCACGAGGAATCCCGTTTTATGCCCACCGCTACGGCCGTTTCGAGCGCCAGCTTCTATCGCTGCGGCGGCGTCCCCGCGAGGTGTGACACAGGCGATCGAGCGCGCAGCTTGACACCGAAGGCGCGGTCAGTATGGTGCCCAATCCAAATTTGAGAAGCCTTCCAAATTGAGGTCTTAAGACCAATGGCCAAGCAGATCACCCAGAAGATCAAGCTGCTCTCGACCGCGGGAACAGGGTTCTTCTATGTCACCAAAAAGAACCCGCGCACGTCCACTGAGAAGCTTGTTTTCAAGCGCTACGACCCGGTCGTGCGCAAGCACGTCGAGTTCAAGGAAACGAAGATTAAGTAAGACCGGCGCCGGAACGCGCCGAGGAAGGGCCGAAATTGCGGCGGCCCGCAGCGAACGAACGCTCGAAAGCCGATCTGAGACTTTTTTGGAGAGATCGGGCCCTCAACCAGGGTCCGTAACCGGCTCGGCAGCGGGGTAAGCATTCCGAGAAAGCCACGGACCCTGGCCTAGTGACCAGATGGTGTCAAAGAGGGCGTTGACGTTCCATCTGGTGTCGTAGCGGAGCAGAAACGGTATCTTTGAGGAGGTGACTCCATCCGTCGCGACCCCCACTACGATTTCCCGCTCCATTAGGAGATGCGGCGGACCCAATGGGCCGCGGGAACCGAACTGACCCGAAGCGTCGGCGCGAAAGGCGACGGACAGCCGAACGATCTCCGGGCGAAATCTGTTGTGAATTCCCCTCCACCCAAAAAGTCTGGCAGAACAGATCGGCAATTGCAAGTTTAGAGCTTGACCATTGCGTGGCGGGCACGCCTTGCAATCGATTCGAGGTTAACTCTCGAACCCCTGTCCACGCCGGGAAATTTTCGGTCCTCGGGGATACTTTCCCGGCCGCCGCATCCGGGAAGCCGATAAATCCGTCGGCAGATGAACCAAATTATTCGGATGATTTAAGGAGGTTGTCTGAATACCTTGTCACGCCGCATCAGCAACGACTTGGTTTCGACCCTGCCGTTTCGCGGCGTAGAGAGCGTTGTCGGCCCGCTTGAAAAGCGCCTCCGAGCTATCGCCTTCTCCCTCCCAGGTTGCAAGACCCACGCTGGCTGTAACCCAGATTTCCTGGTTTGAGCCGATTCTGAAGGGCAAGCCTGCGACACACTCACGCACCCGCTCGCCCACTTGGCGAGCCAGCGCCTTATCGGTGTCGTGCATGATGATCAGGAACTCTTCGCCGCCCAGACGGCATGCGAGGTCCACGCCGCGCGTATAGGCGCGGAAGCGGCGCGAGAACTCCTGCAGCACGACATCGCCCGCGTCGTGCCCATAGGTATCGTTGACCTGCTTGAAATGATCGATGTCCGCGACCAACACCGACAGCGCGCGCCCGGTGCGCTCGGCGTCCGCGATCAGCGTCTTGAGGTGCCGTTCCATGTAGCGCCGGTTGTGCAGGCCCGTCAGCGGATCGGTGATCGAAAGCTCCACGCTCTCGCGGATCTGGTTGCGCAGGTAGTCCGAGAAGCGCTTGCGCTTGATCTGGGTTTTGATGCGCGCAAGCAGCTCCGGCCGATCCACCGGCCGCATCAGGTAGTCATTGATGCCCAGGTCGAGACCGCGCAGGAGCCGTGCTTCGTCGCCGGGATCGGCCATGATGAGGATCGGCAGATGCCGCGTCCGGTCGAGCGAGCGCACCTGCGAGCAGAGACGCAGCCCATCCGAATGCTCGAGGTTGAGCGCCACGATCAGGAGATCGAACGGCTGCTCCGCGAGATGGATCAGCGCCGCGCGCGGATCCGTCTCGATATACGCCTCGTGCACCTTGGCGAGCGCGCTCATCACCCGCTGCGACGAGCGCGGATGGTCGTCGACCACCAGCAGCCGGCCCGGCCCGTCTTTCAGGATACGCGCCAGCACGTCGTCGTCCGAAAGGCCCATCTGTCGGCTCGTCGTGAGACGCATCAGCATCTCGTCGTTGAGCACCTTGAGCCGCGCTAGGCTTTTGACACGCGTGACGAGCGCGATGTCGTCGACCGGCTTGGTCAGGAAATCGTCAGCGCCGCAATCGAGCCCCTGGATCTTGTCGGACGCCTGATCGAGCGCCGTGACCATCACCACCGGGATGTTGAGCGTCTGCGGCGAGGCTTTGAGCAGGCGGCAGACCTCGAACCCGTCGATGCCCGGCATCATGACGTCGAGCAGCACCACGTCGATGCGCTGGCTCTGGCAGATATCGAGAGCGTCCTTGCCGTTGGTCGCCGTGACGACCTCGAAGTATTCGGCTTCGAGGCGCGCCTGCAGAAGCTTGATATTCGCCAGGATGTCGTCGACGACAAGGACTCTAGCAGTCATGACAAACTCTCAATACGCAACCACGCATGACCCACGAGCGTCGTGGCTCAGGCATCCCCCACAAAACGCTTGATGATCTCGAGAAAAACGGCGACCGAGATCGGCTTCGACACGTAGGCCTCGCAGCCGCCGGAACGGATGCGCTCCTCGTCGCCCTTCATCGCGAACGCCGTGACCGCCACGACCGGAATGTCGCGCAGCTCCTCGTCCTCCTTGAGCCAGCGGGTGACCTCGAGTCCCGATACTTCGGGAAGCTGGATGTCCATCAGGATCAGGTCCGGCCGGTGCACGCGGGCCAGCGTCAGCGCATCGAGACCGTTGCGGGTTTGCACCGTGAGATACCCGTACGCATCCAGGAGATCATGGAAGAGCTTCATGTTGAGCTCGTTGTCTTCCACGATCAGCACGGTCTTCGGCGCCTGGGGCTTAACCCCCTGCTTCTGGCCCTCGACGGCCATGACGTCCGCATGGCCTACGACGGGGCGGGGGCCCTGGCGTCCGCCGTCGCGGCGCCCCCGGACGCGATCCTCCTGGACCTCGGCCTGCCCGACAGGAACGGCTACGAGGTCGCGGTGGAGATGCGGGCCCACCCCGACCTCCGCGACGCCATGCTCGTCGCCCTGACCGGCTGGGGC
>JAFKKW010000536.1 GCA_017304275.1 Hyphomicrobiales bacterium
GGTGGCCGCGCGTCCTCAAATCGCGCAGGAGATCGACGATTGCGGTCTCGGTCTTGACGTCGACGCCCGTAAACGGCTCGTCGAGAAGGATGATCCTGCTCTCCTGGGCGAGCGCGCGGGCGAGAAAAATGCGCTTCTTCTGGCCACCGGAGAGCTCGCCGATCTGACGCTTCCTGAAATCCGACATGCCGACGCGCTCTAGCGCTTCGTCGACCTTACGGCGGTCCCGTTCGGATGCGAGGCGCAGGAAGCCCATGTGGCCGTAGCGGCCCATCATGACGACGTCCTCGACCAGCACCGGGAAGTTCCAATCCACGTCCTCGCTCTGGGGCACGTAGGCGACGAGATTGCGCTTCAACGCATCGTCGACAGGAAGGCCGGCGATGCGGACCTCGCCCCTGGTCGGGCGTACAAAGCCCATGATGGCTTTGAAGAGCGTGGACTTGCCGCTTCCGTTGACGCCGACAAGGCCGCAGATGGTGCCGGCTTCAAGCGTGAAGGTGACGTCCTTCAACGCGACGTGGCCGTTGCCGTACGTGACGGTGACGTTTCTGGCGGTGATCGAGGGTTCGCTCAAGAGGTGAAGCCCTCGGCGATGGTTTCGACGGTGACGCGCAGGAGATCGATGTAGGTCGGAACCGCGCCGTCCGGCGTGCTCAGGCTGTCGACGTAGAGCACGCCGCCGTAGCGTGCGCCCGTCTCCTTGGCGACCTGCCGCGCCGGCTTGTCGGACACGGTGCTTTCGCTGAAAACGACCGGGACCTTGTTGGCTCGCACGAGGTCAATCACCTTGCGGACTTGCTGCGGCGTGCCCTGCTCGTCGGCGTTGATGGGCCAGAGGAATGCCTCGCGCATGCCGTAGTCGCGGGCGAGATAGCTGAAGGCGCCCTCGCTGGTCACCAGCCAGCGCTGCACCTCAGGGATCGATGCGATGCGTTCGCGCAACGGCGCGTCCAACGCCTTGATCTTTTCGGCGTAGGCCGCGGCATTGGCATTGTACGTCTCGGCGTGGGCCGGATCGTGAGCGACGAGCGCCTTGCGGATGTTCTCGACATAGACGAGGGCGTTCGACGGCGACATCCAGGCGTGCGGATTGGGCTTGCCGGTGTAGGGGCCGTCGCTGATGCCCATGGGGACGACGCCCTCGCTGACGACGACGCTCGGTACGTCGCTGACGTTGTCGAAGAAGCGCGCGAACCAGCGTTCGAGGTTCATGCCATTCCAAAGCACGAGGTCGGCATCCTGCGCCTTGACGATGTCGCGCGGGGTCGGCTGGTAGTCGTGGATCTCGGCGCCGGGCTTTGTGATGCTCTCGACGATGGCGGCGTTGCCGGCGACGTTCTGCGCGATGTCCTGAATGACGGTGAACGTGGTGACGACGCGGAACGGCTTGGCCGTTTCGGCGTCCGCACGGTGCATCGACGGGAAGACCGACGTGAAGGACATCACCGCGAGGAGCGTCAGCAACCCGACGGCAGCGCCCGCAAGGAGCGTTCGGCGTGCGACGCGATTTGCAACGGGCGGCATTCAAGGCTCCCTTCCGGACGGCTCACTGAAATGGATATGCGAGGCATTCGCAATTGTCAATGTAGTTGCAAATAATTCCGAACTGGAAAGGGGAGGCCGGTACGATCTGCCGCACGGTGGCTGGCGGCTTGACCGAGGTGGCGATTGTGCCAATTGTTTCCGGCCGGCGCGGATCGTCTCGCCGACTTGCGAGGCCGCCTTTCTTGATCCCACCGTTCACGCTTTCCTGCAAACCGCCGCATCTCGTGGCATCGTTCGACGCGCCGCAGACGATGCTGTCGTGGTCGATCACGCAGCCGGGGTTGCGGACGGCCCGGCGGGTTGCGTGGCTCGAGGTGCGCAACGCCGACCTGCCGCCGTCGCTGGATCCGGTTGCGGGTATCGAAGCCCTGATGGCGGCCGCTGGCTTTGCGGATGCGGTCTGTCTCGTCACCTCGCGCGATGTCACGCGGCATCATCTCGGGCAGTCGACCGTGGAGGGCGTGACCACGACCAGCCTCGCGACGGTCGGGCTTTCGAACGGCGAGCGTGTGGGGCAGCGCTGCACCGAGCCGGTTCCGTTGCCGGGGACGATCAACGTGCTTCTGCATGTTTCTTGTCCGCTATCGGAAGCGGCGCTGATCGAGACGGTTTCGATCGTGACGCAGGCGCGGACTGCGGCCGTGATCGACAGCGGCGTGACGCGGGCCGGGGTTGTCGTGACGGGAACCGGGACGGACTGCATCGTGATCGCGGCGCCCGCGGGCGAGGGCGGCGCGCGCTTCGCCGGGCTGCACACGGCGATCGGCGAGGCGGTCGGGGACGCCGTGTACCGGTGCATCCGGGAGGGGGTCGCCGTGTGGCAATCCGATTGGGCCGCGACCGCCGCGCGCAGAAAACCCGCGGCGGAATAGTAAAAGCGGTATGCAGGTGGCCCAGGACCCTGGGGCCAGGGGCTGGTTCATGCCATAGTCTTGCATTGCTACTGGAGGATCGAAGGCTGATGGCCGAGCGTGTGGTGCTTGTTACGGGGTCGCTGGCGGAGCCGCGCGTCAAGCGCGTGGCCGACCAGGTGGCGAGCGAGGCGCTCGAGCCGGTGGTGGCGAACGTCGGGGTCAAGGTTGCGGCGCTGATGACGACGGACATCGTCGAGCGGCGGCTGACGCTTCCCGAGGGCGCAGATCGCGTCGTGATGCCAGGCCGCTTCCGTGGCGATCTCGAGCGTCTGTCCGACTTTTTCGGTACGCGCTTCGAGCGTGGGCCGGACGAGGTTGCGGACCTGCCGGAGTACCTGGGGCACGCCAAGGAGAAGACCGACCTCTCGCAGCACAATGTGACGATCTTCGCGGAAATCGTCGATGCAACCTTGATGACGCCTGCCGAGATCGTGGCGCGGAGCCGCATCCTGCGCGCGGACGGCGCCGACGTGATCGACCTCGGCTGTCTTCCCGACAGCCCGTTTCCGCATCTCGAGGAAACAATCGCTGCGCTGCATGCCGACGGCGTGCGGGTCAGCGTCGATTCCTTCAATTCGGAAGAGCTTTCACGCGCGACGAAGGCGGGCGCCGATTTCCTGCTGAGCCTGTCCGAGAAGAACATCGGGATCGCGGACGAGGGGCCTGCGG
>JAFKKW010000537.1 GCA_017304275.1 Hyphomicrobiales bacterium
CGCGCAGGACCGGAAGGAAGAAGCGGGAAAGGTGCATGGGGTCCTGTCTCAACGAAGGTTGCGGCGCGGGCGGGGCGGCCGATGTGCAGAAGGCCCCAGCCAACAAGGCGTTCCGCAGGCGTGAATAGCCAGGATTGCAGGCCAGGGCAATCGAGCATCGCGGCCTGCCCACGGGGCGTGTCGTCGGCGGTCGAACCGTCGCCATCGCCCCGCCGCGAGCCGGTTGCTGCATCAGCATTAGGCACTTGCGTTTTTTTCTCCCAGGCCCCGTGACATAGCGCCGCCATTCGGCTATTGTCACCCCGTTCACGCGACAGGGACGAAGCCAAATGACATGCAGATGGCTCGGGGCCCAGGTCTAGGGAGAAAATGGCCGTAGAACTGGAGCTTGCTCTGGAATCTTCGAGCCGAAATTGAGCAGACGGCGCTTCAATCGCCGCTGACGCGAGCCAAGAATGAAAAGAGCAAGGCGCCCGCCTTGCTCTTTTGCGTTTTGGAGCCCCGAAAGGCGCGATGCCGCCTACGAGCCGGCATCCGAGCGGTGCGTGAAGTGGATACCTTCCGTATCCTTCGCTTTCACCTCGATCACCTCGTGCGGGGCGCCGCTGTAGCTCACGCGGATGTTGGGGTTCTCGGAAATCGAGATGCCGCCCTGCATGCGGAAGAGAAGGCGGCCCGCACTCGTCACCTCCAGGTCGTCGACGAAGCGCGCGGGCACGTAGCCGCGCGAGTCCGGATCGAGTTGCAGTCCCGTGAAGTTGGGATGGCGGATCATGACCTGAGCTTCGCGGAACGATTGTCCGCGGGCGGGCTCGATCTTCGACTTGATGTCGATCTTGCCGAGGCCAGCGAGTGCCGCCTCGATGTCCTTCGACGGCGTCGCCGAGCAGCCGCCGGCGCCCGACACGAACTTCGACGACATGTGGAGCTTCCCGTCGGCGGTCTCCAGGATCGCACGGACCTTGGAGAAGGAGTCGAGACGGATGCGGGTCGCAAGCTGGCGCTCGCCGATGTCGGCGCCGGTGCGGAACGCGTCTCCGAACGTGAACGTGGCCGCGACGGGGGCCGGATTGCGATCGATGAGCAGCGTCAGGGCAACGGCGTTCAGCGCCACGTTGCCGGGAATGCGGATCGAGAGCGGCACGAGCGCGGCGTCCTCCGCGCGCTCGGGCGCGTAAAGGGTTACCGTGCCGTCGTTCTCGGCGATCTCACGCGCGCCGAAGACCTCCTCGCGGAGGCCAGGCCAGAGATCGTCGTCGGCGGCCGACGCGACGGACGGGAGGCCAGCGATCGCGGCGACAGAGGCCGCAAAAAACGCGGCAGCGATCAGGGTTGGGCGGGAACGGGCTCGATGGGTCATGGGCCACTTCCTTTGACACTCGTTAAGAATGTGCCGAGAGGGCCGCGCCATTACTGAACCCGCGATTTCCGCGGTCGGCCCTTGCAGGATGCGACATTTTATAACATAGAAGATGTAACCTTGTTACACCGAAAGTTCCATGGCCTCAGCCCCTATTATTTCCCTGTTCACGCGGGCATTCCTCCCCGCCGTCGGTGCCCTGGCTGCCGCGTTACCGGCGTTGGCCAACGAGGACACCGCGGTCGCCGCGGCCGCGGACGGAGCGTCGCTGCAGGCCATCCTCGACCGGGCTCCCGAGGCCAGGGACGCGGTCGCCGCCCGGGCCACCGCACTCGGCCTCGGTCTCGTCTCGCTGCGGGTGGGCGAGACGGACGCGGCTCGTATCGAGCTGCGGGTCGCGGGCGGGGCGAAGCCGTTCCGCGATTGCGATGCAAGCGCCGGGTGCCCGCCGATGGTGGTCGTGCCTGCGTCTCCCGCCGGCTTCATGATCGGCTCGCCGGAAACGGAAGCCGAGCACGGCGACGACGAGACGCTGACCGCCGTCACGATCCGGCCGTTCGCCATCGGAACACGCCCGGTGACGGTCGCGGAGTACAAGGCCTGCGTCGCGGCGGGAGGATGCGCACCGCCGGAATGGCTCGAGCCGGGCGGACAGCACAACATCGAGACCGGCTCCAGCCGCTACTACCTCAATCTCGGCGCGGCGGTCACGGGTCCGGATCAACCCATCGTCGGCGTCAGCCATATCGACGCGACGACCTATGCCGCGTGGCTTTCGAAGAAGACGGGGCACGCGTATCGCCTGCCGTCCGAGGCCGAGTGGGAGCTGGCCGCGCGCGCGGGCAGCAAGACCGCCTACTGGTGGGGCGACACGGTCCCGGAGGACGGCGTTGTGCGCGCCGCCTGTGAAGGATGCGGCAGCGAATGGGACAGCAAGTCACCCGCGCCGGCGGACGCCTTCCCGGCCAACCCGTGGGGACTTCACAACGTACACGGCAATGTCTGGCAGTGGGTGGCAGATTTCTACTGCGAGGACTATGGCTCCGGTCCCAAGGACGGTTCGCCAAGGCTCACGGACGACTGCGCGCCCGTGGGCGACCGGCCGCCCGCGCGTGGCGTCCGTGCCCTGCGCGGCGGATCATCGTTCTATCCGGCCAAGGCCATGCGCAGCGCCATGCGCGTGCGCAACGTACCGGAGTTCCGTAACTTCAGCGTCGGCTTCCGTGTCGCCCGCGACATCGAGCGCTGAGAACGGATCAGATGCCATGACGCGTTTCGGTGATCTCATCAGGCTGGCCAATCCATTCGGACCGCGAAAGTCCGAATCTCTGAGCGCGACCCTGATCCGCAACATCTCGATCGTTCTGGTGGCGAGCCTCGTTCTCAGCGCGCTGCTCACCTATTGGCAGGCGGCCACCAAGGTCGAGACCGAGGTCGGGGCAGCCCTCTCGATCGCCGAAAAGACCGTGCGCAAGGTCGTGCAGGAGATCGCACACGACGACGATCCGCGCCTGCAGCTCGTCCGCCTCATCCGCGTGTTCGACGGCAATCGCCACGTCAAAGCGACGTTCGTCGAGCCCGAGCCGATCGTCGCGCGCATCTCAAGCTTCGTGGCGCCGGCCGACGAGCTGCCCGAATGGTTCTATAACCTCATCGCGCGCCCATCCGAGGTCGTGAGAATTGCGCTGCCCGACGGGCTCACGTCGTACGGATTGATCGAGCTCGAGGCGGACCAGCGCGGCGAG
>JAFKKW010000538.1:0-3265 GCA_017304275.1 Hyphomicrobiales bacterium
CATGGTCAAGAGCGTGCGACGGATGTCCGGGTGCTCTGCAATCGGCGCCATGCCGGGCTCCCTGCTCGTCGTCGAGCGGCCCTGGCGGCGCTCTTTCGCATAGGCGACGGCATGCTGGGTCGCACGCTCGGCGAGGGCCACGCCCTGGATGCCGACCGCGAGCCGCGCCGCATTCATCATGATGAACATGGTGTTCAAGCCGCGGTTCTCCTCGCCGACGAGGTAGCCGACGGCGCCGTCCTTCTCGCCGAACTTCATGACGGCGGTCGGACTGCCGTGGATGCCGAGCTTGTGCTCGAGGCCGGCGCAGACGACGTCGTTCTCGGCACCAAGCGAGCCGTCGTCGTCGACGAGGCGTTTGGGCACCAGGAACAGCGAGATGCCGCGCGTGCCTTCGGGCGCGTCCGGCAGGCGGGCGAGCACGAGATGGACGATGTTCTCGGTCAGGTCGTGGTCGCCGTAGGTGATGAAGATCTTGGTGCCGAACAGGCGATAGGTGCCGTCGCCGGCACGCTCTGCGCGCGTCCTGATGACGGAGAGGTCGGAGCCTGCGTGCGGCTCCGTCAGGTTCATGGTGCCGGTCCACTCGCCGCTCACCATGCGCGGCAGGTAGCGCTGCTTGAGCGCGTCGGAGCCGCCGGCGTTGAGGGCATCGATGGCGCCCTGCGTCAGGAGCGGACAGAGGCCGAACGACAGGTTGGCGGCGTTCCACATCTCGCAGACGGCCATGGCAACCGTCTCCGGCAGGTCCTGGCCGCCGAACGCCTCGGGACACGGCAGGGCGCTCCAGCCGGCGGTGCGGAAGGCGTCGTAGGCGGACTTCCAGCCCGGCGGCGTCACGACCTTCCCGTCCGTCCAGCGCGAGGGCGTGCGGTCGCCGGCCTTGTTGAGCGGCGCCAGCTCCTCGGCCGCGAACCGGCCGGCCTCCTCCAGGATCGCCCGCAGCGTCTCCCCGTCGAGGCCGCGGACGGGGCTCTTATCCATCCCGTCGGAAACATCGGCCGCCGTCTTGAGCGCAAACAGGATGTCGTCTACTGTCGAGCGCAACGTACCAAGCGCGATCATCCAGAATGTCAATCAGACTGGCAGACAATGCTGCAATCGAGGAGGCGGGACAGCTCATCCGCGCGGGAGCGCTGGTCGCGTTTCCGACCGAGACGGTCTATGGGCTCGGCGCGGACGCGACCAACGGACGGGCCGTCGCGGCCATCTTCGAGGCCAAAGGCCGTCCGCGGTTCAATCCGCTGATCGTGCACGTGCCCAATCTCGCCGGCGCGGAGAGCATCGCCGTGCTTTCGAAGGCCGCGCGACAGCTCGCGGATGCCTTCTGGCCCGGGCCACTGACGCTGGTGCTCGAGCGGCGCGCGGACGCCGGCATCTCCGACCTCGTCTCGGCGGGCCTCGATACGCTGGCCGTGCGCGTGCCGGCGCATCCGGTTGCACAGGCGCTGCTCGCCGCGGCGGACCGGCCGCTCGCCGCGCCCTCGGCCAATCGCAGCGGGCGTGTGAGTCCGACGCGGGCGGCGCATGTGGCGGACGATCTCACAGACCGCGTGGCGATGATCCTCGACGGTGGCGCGACGGCACACGGGCTCGAAAGTACGGTGCTCGATGCGAGCGACGCGGATGCCGTGATTCTTCTACGTCCCGGCGCGGTGCCGCGGGAGGCGATCGAAGCGGTGCTCGGCCAGCCGCTCGCCGACGGGCCCTCCAGCGACGACGCGCATCCGACGTCGCCGGGCCAGCTTGCGAGTCATTACGCGCCGAACGCAGCACTCCGGCTCAACGTGCGCGAGGTGCGTCCGGGAGAGGCGCTGCTGGCTTTTGGGGATGATGCGCCGCCGACAACAGGGCCATCCGTCAATCTCAGTGCGAGCGGAGATCTCGTGGAAGCGGCTGCGGGGCTGTTCGCGGCGTTGCGCGATCTCGACCGGACCGGCGCGGCGACGATCGCCGTGATGCCAATCCCCGAGCACGGCCTCGGCGAAGCGATCAATGACCGGTTGCGGCGGGCCGCGGCGCCGCGTGAGTCCCTCTCCCCGCCCTCGCGGGGAGAGGGTTAGGGTGAGGGGCGGACGCTGGCGCTGCGATTTGTTGCTGCCCCTCACCCCGACCCTCTCCCCATGAAGAATGGGGAGAGGGGGATTAGCAGCGCGACGCGCAGTTCATGCGGCAGTTCTGGCGAATCGACGTGCATTGCGAGCCCACAAGTCCCGCGCACGACATGGTCTGGCACGCCGAGCCGCAGCGGGAGCGGCAATTCGATGCCGCAGCTGCATTCGAACCGGCGCCGGTTGCCGGTCTCTGCACGTTGGGCGACGGCGCGATGCGCGGGGTCCGGATGTCCGGCCGATCCCCGCCTACGAGCGAATCGGCCGCGACGGCGTCCGGGGCCGATCCGGGGAGAGGCGCCGCGATCGCAAGCATGCAGGCGACAGCCAGCAGGGCGATGCCCTTGCCAGCCATTAACCGCAATTTTTGCGTCCGGCCATGAAAGCCTGATAATGACTGGCGCGCGGCGCGGACCCTCGCGCCCATTTTCGATGCGACCAGCAGCCAGTTCATGACCTCGTCCTCCGATCGTTCCGCAAAGGCGCCCGACGCCCGCCTGATCGCCCGCTTCGTGGAGATCGTAGGGGCCGACCATGCGATCACGGACGCCGCCGCGCAAGCGCCGTTCCTGCGCGAATGGCGTGACCTCTATGTGGGGCAGACACCCCTGATCGTGAAGCCCGGCTCCACGGAGGAGGTTTCACGACTTCTCGCCTTGGCTAACGCCGAGGGCGTGGCCGTGGTTGCGCAAGGCGGCAACACCGGCCTCGTCGGTGGACAGATCCCGAGCGAGGCCGGGACTGAGATCGTGTTGTCGCTCGCACGCATGAAGCGCATCCGCTCGGTGGATGCAGCCGGCGGCGCGATGACGGTGGAGGCGGGGGTTACGCTTGCCGAGGCGCAGGACGCGGCGCGTTCGGCCGGGCGGCTGTTCCCGCTCAGCCTCGCCTCCGAGGGTAGCGCCACCATCGGCGGGTGTCTCGCGACCAACGCGGGCGGTGTCGCCGTGCTCTCCTACGGCACGGCGCGGTCGCTCGTCTCCGGCCTCGAGGTGGTGCTCGCGGACGGCCGCATCTGGGACGGGCTCCGCGCGCTCAAGAAGGACAACACCGGCTACGACCTGCGCGACCTCTTCGTCGGATCGGAAGGGACGCTCGGCATCATCACCGCGGCGACGCTGCGGCTTTTCCCCGAGCCTGCGGAGCGGGCGACG
>JAFKKW010000538.1:3273-6371 GCA_017304275.1 Hyphomicrobiales bacterium
CCGGCTTGCCGAAACACAGGCCGGCGCGGCGCTGACCGCGTTCGAGTTCATGAGTGGCACGCTGCTGGACTTCGTGACGCGGCATATTCCGCAGACGCGGCGGCCGTTCAAGAGCAGTGCGCCGTGGTTCGTGCTGCTCGAGATCTCGGGTGCCGAAGGCAACGCGTCCGCGCTTCGCGACACCCTACTCGCGCGCGCCGCGGACGACGGGCTTATCTCAGATGCAGCGGTCGCGGCCTCACTCGCGCAGGCGGCGGATCTCTGGCGTTTGCGCGAGGCGGCGTCGGAAGCGCAGAAGGGCGAGGGCGGCTCGATCAAGCACGACATCTCGGTGCCCGTCTCGCGACTACCGGAGTTTATCGTACATGCGGGAGACGCGGTGCAGCGCATCTGCCCCGGCGCGCGGCCGGTTCCGTTCGGACACTTCGGGGACGGCAACGTGCACTACAACGTCTCGCAACCGACGGGGATGTCGCGCGAGGCTTTCCTTGCGCTCTGGGACGAGATGGCGCGCGCGGTGCACGACGTGGTGGTCACGTTGGGCGGCTCGATCTCGGCCGAGCACGGCATCGGACGCCTCAAGCGAGACGAGCTGGTGCGGGTGAAGAGCGCAGTCGAGATCGATCTCATGCGGCGCATCAAGGCGGCGCTCGATCCCAAGGGCATCCTGAACCCCGGCAAGCTCATCGACCGCTAGCGCGCTTCCGTTTCAGGTGGAAACAGCGGCTCGGCATGCGGAGGCGTATCTGGATCCCGGCCCCCGGCCTCCGCCGGGGCAGGCTCCGCCGGATGACGTTATGGGTGTGGGACGCGGCGGTCTAACTCAACGTCACTCCGGCGCAGGCCGGAGTCCAGATACGCCGATTGCTCGCATGGCCAAGTCGGAAAGACCGTTAGGGTGCTCCGCTTTCGATCGGACGCCCGTTCACCGGCAGGGGCGGGCCTCGACCTGACAGCTGTAGCTGCCGCCCGATTGCGAGCAACTGACCTTCTTGGCGACGGCCTTGCTGAAGCGCGCCCAGTCGCTGCCGTATTCGAAGTCGGTGAAGCTCTGCCAAGAGCTGATGGCGTCTTTCTGCGCCGCGGCTTTTGTCGATCCGCTGCCGCTGCCGTAGTGCCAATGGTCGGTCATGCACATCTTTTTGCCGACGCGAGCCTGCGTGTGCATCGCGTCGAAGCCCGTCACGTCGGCGTTAGCGACCGTCGAGACAACGCCCACAGCAATAGCAGCCAAGCTCAAGCGAATAGCGCCGATCGTCATGTTCGAATCTCCTCCTCCGCACAGGTACGCGCATTCTAGCGATTCAACCGTCGGACTCGACGCGGCATCGCAGAAAAGCGTTCAACAGACGCAAACGCGTCACAGGCCGCCAGATCGTCCTCCGCCGGTCGCGGCGGACATTTCCCGAGGGAGCGCGGCGGCTACTCGATTCCAAGCGCCATCGCCATGCGCACCAGATCGGCAATGGAGCGCGCGGACATCTTGGTCATGACCCACGTGCGATGGATCTCGACCGTGCGCGGACTGATGCCGAGCTGCTGGCCGATCTCCTTGTTCGAGAGGCCGCGGATGAGAAGCCGCATGGTGTCGCGCTGACGATCCGACAGGCCGGCGTACTTGGCCTTCAGGTCGTCGAGCTCGATCCTTTCCTTGAGCGAGCTTTCGGAGGCAACGAGCGCATCCTCGACGCTGGCGATCAACCGCTCGTTCGTGAACGGCTTCTCCACGAAGTCGAATGCGCCGAGCTTGATGGCCTGGACCGCGAGCTCCACGTCGCCGTGACCGGTCATCAACAGGACGGGGCGCGGGTCATCCTCGCTCTGCAGCTTGCGCAAGAGATCGAGGCCGGAGACGTCAGGCATGCGCACGTCGCTCACGATGCAGCCCGCGGTGAACGGCGCGGCGAGGAACGACTCGGCGCTTTCATAGCAAGCGACCGTCATGCCGTGGGTCTCGAGAAGCATGGCAACGGCGTCGCGAACCGAAGCCTCGTCATCAATGATGCTGACCGTCTTGCTCATCACCCTCCCTTTCGATCGGCAGCTTCACGACAACGCGCGCGCCACGCGGCGAGGTCGTGATGGTCAGTCCGCCGCCATGGGCTTCTGCAATCGACCGTGCAACGGCAAGACCGAGCCCGGACCCTTCCGGCTTCGTGGTCGTGAACGGGGCAGGCTCCTTGACGTCGAAACCGGGCGGGAAGCCCGGACCGTCATCCTGCACCTCGATCAGTACATCGCCATCGGCAGACACCTCAACCCTTGCTTCGATGGTGCCGACGCGTCCGGTTGCCAGAATGGCCTCGGCGCCGTTGACGATCAAGTTGTGTATCGCCTGTTGCAACTGAATGCCGTCGGCGCGGATGATCGGCAATCGCGGGTCGACGGCGATCAGGAGGCGGATGCCCTTCTTCTCGAGATCCTCCCGCAGCAGCGCGTCGAGCTCGGCAAGCTTCTCCTGCAGGTCGACGGGGCGCTTCCTCAGCGTGCCCTGGCGCAATAGCTCGCGGATTCCACGCAGGACCTCGTTGGCGCGCGCACTCTCGGCGCGGATCTTTTCGAGTGCCCGCGCGAGCAGATCCTGCCGCCCGTCCTCCATCGCCTTGGCCGCGATGCCGGCGTAGGTGCTGAGTGCGGTCAGCGGCTGGTTGATCTCGTGGGCAATTGTGGCCGCCACCTCACCCGCCGAGCGAATGCGAAGTGCCCGGTTGATCGATGCCTGCTGGTCGCGAAGCCGCGCCGCCGCATCCTCGCGCTCGGCAACGATGGTTCCGACGATCAGGCCCGTAATGGCGAGCGCGATCATCAGGACCTGCAGGGCGCCGAGGCCCGGATCGGGCCCGAAGCGGATCTCGGCACCGATGATCAGGCCGAGCTGGATCAGCAGCAAACCGACGGCGGCGCCGGGCGGACCATAGCTCAGCGCAATCCAGAGCAGCGGCAGGAAGAGCAGGTAGAAGAGCTGAAAAGCGGTGGCTTCCTGATAGCCGAACACGATTGCGAGCGCGCCCAGAAGGGAGGCGATCTGGATCACGACCAGCGGCTCCGCCCGTGGCCACGGCCTGTAGGTGAAGGCCAGCAGCACCAGCGGCGCGATC
>JAFKKW010000539.1 GCA_017304275.1 Hyphomicrobiales bacterium
GGCCGAGGAGGTCGCCGCGGTCTATCGGCAATTCCTTGTGGCTTACCGCAAGACCCCGGTCGGCGGCTCGCGCACGTATCCCGGCATCAAGGAGCTGGTCGAGGAGATCCGCGAGGCGGGCGCACACACCGCGGTGTGCACCAACAAGGTCGAGGACATCGCCATGGAAATCCTCGTTCGCTTGAAGCTCCGGCCCTTGTTCGACGCGGTCGTCGGCCACTATGGCGACCGGCCCAAGAAGCCGGACCCGCTGACCGTGCTGGAGGCGATTACGCGTGCCGGCGGCAGCCGCACCAATGCGCTCATGATCGGCGATACCAGTGCCGACAGTGGCGCCGCGGTCGGGGCGGGGATTCCGGCGATCCTCGTCTCTTACGGCTACAGTCATTTTGCCATCCGCGCCGTGCGCACGAACGTGCATGTCAACAGCGTCGCAGAACTACGCACCGAGATCCTGCGATTTATCGCGCCGGGCGAGCGGCGCGCGCAGTCCTGGGCCTATCGGTAGCATCACGCGGGGCGGTGGCGCCGCCCCGGGTTCGTCGGCAGCGTGACGGCCTGCGCGCCATGCTCGACCTCCGACAGACGCTCGCCCAGACGGCGGCTTTTTGGTTTCGAGGGCGGCGGCTCGGGCTCGGCCTTGACGCGCCGTGCGGCCGGCACGGTGTTGGCCCAGCCGTAGGCGAGCATGGTGATGATCGCCGACGCGGCGAAGAAATACACGCCCGGCAGCACGGTCGCCTCCGTGTATCCCGACGAGTTCACGTAGAAGATCATCAGCGCCAGCACCATGACGTCGGTCATGGAATAGCGCCCGAGCCACTCCATGGTCGAGATCGAGCGCTTGCGGAATTCGGGCGGAATGTCCGGCGAGGTGACCAGCGTCAGCAGGTAGAACAGCTTCAGGAACGGAAAGAAGATCGAGAACAGGAACAGCACCACCGTCAGGAAGTACTCCTCGTTCTCGAACAGCGCCCAGATGATGGTCGCGATCGAGTGCTCGTTGGTCCACACGTAGATGGTGGTGAAGCGGATCACCGGCAGGATGATGCCGAGCGCGAAGAACACCGTCGCCAGGATGATCAGGAACGAGAGCACGAAGTTGCGGAACGGCGAGATCTGCCGCGCGAGCACCGTTTGCGTCGTGGGTTCGCTCGGTGGCCGCGCCGCAATCCCTTCCGTGCGCAGCCAGGCGTAGGAGAGGATCATCAGCACCACGGCCGCCGTGAAGTAGTAGACGCCGCTGAGGCTGGCGGCGTCGTAGACGCCCTGCGCCTTGATGAAGAAGATCGTGAGCGCGAGCACCAGCACGTCGTGCATGGACCACTTGCCGAGCCATTCGAGCGCCTTGAGGCGTCCGTGTTGCCGGGTGAGCTCGGCGGCGGGGAGCGTGGAGAGGAGCAACAGATAGAGCAGCTTCAGGATCGGCAGCACGATCGAGAAGATCAGCACCGTGCCGCCGAGGAACGTCTGCCCGTCCCGGATCAGCACCTCGACCGTCGACAAGAGCGAGTGCTCGGTCGTCCAGAACACGTATTTGGTGAGGCGGATGATCGGCAGCGAGATGCCGAGCGCGAGGCAGACGGCCGCCCCGATGATCGCGAGGCTCAACAGAAAGCGCCGCCCGCCCAAACGCATTCGTTCCTTGGCCCCACGTTGCCCGATTGATCGCGATCGAGCCTAACAGGAGCGGGCAGGCGCGGCAAAACTTTGTCCGACAGGTTGCGCAGAACGATCGGACGTGGTCGTTTGCGCCCTGGGTCCCGGATAAGGCTCCGGCATGCGCCTCCGCCTTTTCGGGATGACATCCTGAAGCTCCACCGACTGGCCGAGCGGCGCAGCCGCGATGAGCCGGGACCCAGGGTCTGCGGCACCGCGCTCGCACGTCAGAAAAAAACTTACCCGTGATTGGTGTGCGCGATGCCCTTGTCGTGGATCAGGTGATGCAACTCGCCCGCCTGGAACATCTCGCGCACGATGTCCGCGCCGCCGATGAACTCGCCCTTGACGTAGAGCTGCGGGATCGTCGGCCAGTTGGTGTAGCTCTTGATGCCCTCGCGAAGCCCTTGGTCGTCCAGCACGTTGACGTCTTTGAAGGGCACGCCGAGATGGTTCAGGATCTGCGCCACTTGCGCGGAAAATCCGCACTGCGGGAACTTGGCGGTCCCCTTCATGAACAGCACCACGTCGTTGTCTTCGATGGTCTTCTTGATTGCCTCGTGAACGGCCGCTTCGCTCATTGTCGAACCTTCCTGATCGTCTGTGTCTTCCGGCGGAGGCCGGGAAATTCGTGCGCTAGATGTGGCGCATGTCCGGTCGTTGTCAATGCGGCGCGAACCGGCCCGTCATCAATCGGGCGGTGCCACGGTCGTAAGCGCAAGCGCATGCAGCACGTCTCCCATACGTCCCCCGAGGGCATCGTAGATCATCTTGTGCTGCTGCACCCGGCTTTTACCCTTGAACGCCTGGGATTCGACCCGCGCCGCATAATGGTCGCCGTCGCCGGCAAGATCCTTGATCTCGATCTTGGCATCGGGAAACTGGGCCTTGATCAGCCGCTCGATCTCGGTGGAATCCATGGGCATGTGCGAGGGGCTCCTGGAATGACGTGAGGCCGCCCGGTGGGGGCGGCCTCAGCCAAGTCTATACGGCGGACGTGGAGGGGGAAAGCTGCGGCAGAGAGCCGCCCGGCCGCGACGGCCTAGTCGGCCGGGCAGCGGCCAATCGGGGCGGCGAGGTCGATGCTGCCCGTCTCGAGTAGTTGCGGTGCCAGGATATGCGGCGCCAGGCGCTTGAGCGCGGCCAGCTCCGTCTCACCTTTGACCCGCACCATGGACAACTCGATCTCGGCATTGCGCGAGGCGGCGAACGCGATCGTGCGCTGGGCGTCGACGCGCGTCAGGCTGGCTGCGATTTCGAGATTGCGCGCCGCGGCAAACAGCACGTCGCGCGCGCCGGCATAAGCGATGCTCGACTGCTCGATCTCGCGATTGCGCTCCTCCGCAAACGCCTGCGCGCGGACGGCTTCGGCCTTCGCCAGCGAGATCGCGCTTTCGCGGTTCCGGGCCTCGGCAAAGAGAGCGTCGCGCACG
>JAFKKW010000540.1:0-2419 GCA_017304275.1 Hyphomicrobiales bacterium
GCCCGCGTTTCCACGGGCGGCGGCGTGGGTTTGCCGGATTTGCCGCGCGAGGGGCGGGGCGCTTTCGAGGCGCCGGGCGTTTTCGGTGGTTTGGCCATGGCCGGAATATGGGGGACAAGCCGGCGGCGATCAAATGGCTGGGCGCGCCACCGGTGCCGATTTTGTGAACGAGGCTTACCAATCTGTACGGCGGCGGTAAAGCGGGCGTGAGGATCGGCCTGTCAAATGGCTTTCACCGGGCTTCGGCAACGACCACCGATCCGGCGACCGCCCGCGGATCTCGCCCTCCGGAGCGGCCCGTTACATCAACCCTCGAAAAGGTAGCTTCCCATGTTCAAACGTATCGCTCTGGTGACGAGCGCCCTCATGCTGGCCGCGGGCGCGGCTGGCGCTGCCTCGGCCGCGACCGCCAACAAGCCTGCGCCGGTTGCCCATCCCCGCAGCCAGGCGTCGCTACAGTGCTCGGCACAAGCCGATGCCAAGGGGTTGCACGGCAAGGCGCGTGTCGCGTTCCGCCACGACTGCCTGCGCAAGGCCAAGTATCACAAGGCTTCCCATTCGAGGGCGCCGTCCCGCCCGGCTGCAAACGATCACAAGCCGGACAAAAGGACCTGATTTGATTTCTTGCAAGGTGGACTGCAACGGGGGCGGCTCGTCGTTACAGGCTGCCCCTTTGTTCGTCAATTGCCAGGATTTTGACTTGTGCACGTCGTGGCCACGAACCACGTAGAGCCCAAGCAGTATCCAGTCGTCCAAGAAGATCTTGGAGGTATCCGATGGCTAAGTCATTGTTCGTCGTACTTTCCGTCGTCGGCCTTGCGGCGCTGCAAGCCGTGCTGCTCCCGCCGGTCGCCGGCGCCGCCATCGTCTGCAAGGAGGGTTTCCAGAAGTCCGGCGGCACCTGGATATCGACCCCCTATTGCAACGACGCGCATCTGGCGCAGATCGCCCGTAATCACGGGGTGAAGGTTTCGGACGCGGAGGTGCGCGCCAACCCGAACAAGAAGTATGAAGTCTGCCGTTTCCTGAACGGCTCGCCGACGGCGCGTGACTATTGTCCTGACGACGACGGGTTCCTGGGCAGGTAGCGGTCCCCCGGATAAGTCTGGTGCCGAGACGCCGATTTCCGGGAAGGCTGGCTCGCGTGGCGTGGCCCGGCGGTCACACTTTGCGATTTTGGTGAGCGCCCAGGGCCTGCGGGCAGGTTGCGCCCTTTGAATGCCTCGATTCATGTACCATGTTGGCCGGAAAGGCCGATTAGTCTGGATGGATTGGCAATGAGATCTCTGATTTTCGCTGCGGCGGGCGGCGTCGCGATGATGATCGGTGCGCAGGGCGCGCTGGCGTTCACCTTCGAGAACCAGGGCACGTCGCAGCCCTCGGCACAGGCTGCTCCGGCGGCAAACGCCGCTCCTACGATTGGATTTGGTGCGATGGACCCGAGCTCGGTGCTTCCGCCGGTCGGAGAGTCGATTTCCGACAAGGGCTTCGACTTCGGTCCTGGCGCCTTCAACAACGGCTTGGCGCGTCAGCCGACGCGGAGCGAGTCGGTCGGCCCGAGCTGGCTTTATCCGCCGCGGTGAGGCGGGGGCCGCGGCGTTGCGACGCTATTAAAAAGGCGCACCGGGCCCGGAGCGCCTTTTCGTTTGTATATCGGATTCCGGCATCGGCCAGGAGCTACGCGGCGGACGCGGCGCCCTGCTGCCGAGACGAAAGGAACTTGAGCACGTCCTTGGCGGGGATGGGGCGGCTCAGCAGATAACCCTGCATCTCGGTGCATCCCTCGGCGATGACGGATGCGAGCTGCTCCGGGTTCTCGACGCCCTCTGCCGTCGACGGGATGCCGTGAGGCCCCGGGTTCGTCGGGGTATCGGATCCCGTCCCTGGGCTCGTCGTGTCTGGAAGCGGTCCGGCGCTATACTTCGAGACGATCTTTTCGTAACGCTCGCGATACCTGTCCAGGAAGTCACTTAGTGCCTGAGCCTCGGTCTCCATGAGCCTGCGTATGAGGACGAGGCGGTCGCCATCGTTGACTGTCAAGCTATACGAACTGAGCACCTCGTCGGCCGCGGCCTCGCCTATGGAAGAGTCGCCAATTTCCAGCGCGCGCTCGATTGCTGAGAGACGAGCCTTTGTGGCCTCTCTTATGCATACGACCAGGGTTTGTTCGGGGGACAGTTCCTCGAAGAACGTGAGATACCACTCGGTGGTCGGCAGAGGGATGTAGTTGCCCTCGAAGAAGCCCTCGACATCCGCGCGCGCCTTCTTCTGCACCCCATTACGCCACGCAAAGTGTTGGTCGGTGACCTTTCGATAGTGATGGTCGCAGATGCGTTGCAGGGTATACGGATCAATGGCCGGGTGCGGTGTTGTCTCCTCGGGCACGGAACCGTCGCGGCTTTTGCGATGGGCCTCGAAC
>JAFKKW010000540.1:2426-5516 GCA_017304275.1 Hyphomicrobiales bacterium
CCTCGAACTGCTCGGCGACCTGCTTTGCCTCGATGTTGATGAGGTGATCGGCCTGCTTGCGGACGCTTGTTCTCAGTGAATAGGTGACCTCGGCCTTGCCGAAGGTGTCGCGGATGTCCACAGGGACGGGCGCGCGCAGGTAGTAGACACTGCCGCGCTTGGTCAACCAGGGGTGTTTGGCCATGTCTGCCATGCTCCCAACCGTAACAGTCAACTGTAACAGTCGGGTTAGCGAAGACCCTGATTTACTTGATATTTAGAGATTTCCGGCGCTTAGGCGGGATGTGGCTCCGCGGGTAGGATTCGAACCTACGACCGATCGGTTAACAGCCGATTGCTCTACCACTGAGCTACCGCGGAATGCCGGAGAGCCGCGCTCATAGCAGATGCTCGCCGGAAGGGCCAGAGGATAAGATAAAAATCTGAAGAAGCTCCTATTCGGAGTGGGATTTCAATGCGCAGCGGCCGATCCGGCGCCAATGCCGGTTTCCGAGCGCACGAACTGGGCTTCGAACGCCGCCCGTTCCGCGTTTGCGGTGGCGCTGCGGTCGAGCTTGGAGACGACGTAGATGCCGAGGAAGGCGATCGTCATCGAGAACAGCGCCGGGCTGTCATAGGGGAAGACGGCGCGCTCGAAGCCGAAGGTCTTGACCCAAACCGCCGGGCTCAGCAGCACCATGGCGACGGCCGAGACAAGGCCGGCGAAGCCGCCGACGACGGCGCCACGGGTAGTGGTGCCGGGCCAGAAGATGCTCATCAGAAGAACCGGGAAGTTGCAACTCGCGGCGACGGCGAAGGCGAGCCCGACCATGAAGGCGACGTTCTGCTTCTCGAAGACGTAACCGAGACAGATCGCGACAACGCCGATGACGACGGCGCTGATTTTGGAGATGCGGACCTCGGTCGCTTCCGTCGTACGGCCACGGGCGAAGACGTTGGCGTAGAGGTCATGGCTGACGGCCGACGCTCCGGCGAGCGTCAGGCCCGCGACGACGGCGAGGATGGTCGCGAAGGCGACGGCCGAGATGAAGCCCAGGAACAGCGAGCCGCCGACGGCCTTCGACAGGTGCACGGCGGCCATGTTGGTACCGCCGATCAGGCCGTTGATCTTGTCGTAAACGCCGCCCGCTTCGGTGTTGAAGTAGGAGGGATCGTTCATCAGGAAGGTAATGGCGCCGAAGCCGATGATGAACGTCAGGATATAGAAGTAGCCGATGAAACCCGTGGCGTAGAACACCGATTTGCGTGCGGCCTTGGCGTCGCGCACGGTGAAGAAGCGCATCAGGATGTGCGGCAGGCCGGCGGTGCCGAACATCAGCGCAAGGCCGAGCGAGATGGCCGAAACCGGATCGGAGACCAGTTTGCCGGGGGCGAGGATCGATAGTCCGTCCGGGTGCGTCTCGGTCGCGGCCCTGAACATTGCGTCCGGCGAGAAGCTGAAATGCACGAGCACGGCAAGCGCCATAAAGGTCGCGCCGCCGAGCAGCAGGCAGGCCTTGATGATCTGCACCCAGGTGGTCGCCACCATGCCGCCGGTCGCGACGTAGGTCACCATGAGCACGCCGACGATGATTTCGGCATAGAGGTAGGGGAGGCCGAACAACAGCTCGATGAGCTTTCCGGCGCCCACCATCTGCGCGATCAGATAGAACGCCACCACGGCGAGCGTGCCGACGGCGGAAAGGGTGCGGATCGGCGTCGCCTGCAGCCGGAACGCGGCGACGTCGGCGAACGTATAGCGGCCGGGGTTGCGCAGACGCTCGGCGATAAGGAACAGCACGATGGGCCAGCCGACGAGCCAGCCTACGGAATAGATCAGGCCGTCGAAGCCGGAGGCGAAGACCAGCCCCGAGATGCCCAGGAACGACGCGGCCGACATGTAGTCGCCGGCGATCGCCAGCCCGTTCTGGAAGCCGGTGATGCCGCCGCCGGCCGCGTAAAAATCGGAGGCCGTGCGGGTGCGCGCGGCGGCCCACCTCGTGATGACGAGGGTGGTCGCCACGAAGAGGAGAAACATGACGATGGCGGCGACGTTCACTTGAGCCTCTCGATGATGCGCTCGGTCGCGAGGTCGAAGTCGGTGTTGGCACGGCGGACATAGAGGCCGGTCAGCACGAAGGCGGACAGGATGACGCTCACGCCCAGGGGGATGCCGATGGTCGTCGTGCCGGTCCCGAGGGGCGTCGCAAGCCAGGAGGGTGCGAACGCGACCAGAAGAATGAAGCCGAAATAGATGGCGGCGGTGGTTGCCGATAGACCCCAGGCTAGGCGGGAACGGCGCCGTTCGAGCGCAAGGAACTCGGGATCGCGCCTGACCTTTTCGATCAGCGCGGCGGTGTCGGCTGGCATCGTCGCAATTCCCCCCGGGGCTGGTCGGCCTTCGCGCCTCGGCCTGGGACCGGTGGCACTGGCCTTTTGCACGTGGCTTCTTTCACGTTGCATTTTGCGGCAGCTTAGCCGATTGCCGACGGAGCGGAAGCCTTCATTGGTGCAACGCTTTCTTCCTGGGTCGGATGACCAGCGACGATCTCGGCCTTTGCTCATGCCGCGAGATAACGTCTTGGCAGAATACGTTGCTTTGGCAATGCGTTTGCCTCAGCAAAGCCTTACTCTTACCCCGACTCCATGCGTACAAGGCCCGGTGGAGAATTCCGGAACGGGCGGCGAGGGACGGCGTGGCTCGAGACATGACGAGGAGCAGGACCAGAGCGACGGCACGTGTGGCCGCGGCGAGTCTTCTTTTGCTCGGATCGTCGTTGTTGCCCGCTTACGCGCAAGAGCCCGCCGCGCCGATGCCGGTCGAGGCCGGGCTGCCGCCCTCGTCGGGAGGCGCCGCGGATGCCATCGCGGACGTGTTCAGCAAAGTCGGCGATCAGCTCTACGAGGATTGCATCTTCGAGCTTTCGGAGGAGCAGGTCGCCATTCAGGCCGCGCTCATCCTATCCTATGTCGAGCGGGGGGCAACGGGCCAGGTTGCGCGCCGCCTCGCCGCGACCCAGATCCAGCCGCCCAAGCTTCCCGAGCAATGCGAGAACATGCGGCGGATGCCGGAGGTGGAGGCGCCGGACTGGTCGACCACGACCGTCGAGG
>JAFKKW010000540.1:5541-6709 GCA_017304275.1 Hyphomicrobiales bacterium
CCGCGGTCGTCGCGCAGCCGAAAGCGCCGCCCGAGCCTGCCGCGCCGCCGATCTCGCTTGCCGGCAAGGCGATGCCGGCACGCTGGGATTGCGCGCCCGGCGTCGACTACGTGACGGTGAAGCTCAAGGGTTATGAGCGGAAGCTGACGGGCGGAGAGATCTGCAACCCGTTCGAGGACGTGGTGCGCGAGGTGCCGGCGTCGGCCGGCTCCTTCCGGCTCGGCTATACGATCACCACCGGACGGCTGTTCGTGATCTCGGACAATGCGGCGATCGACGGCAGGACGATCGCCTGGGGGTTGTCGGGGCGTGACGTGTGCCGCAACAACCCCGATCCCGATTGCTTCGCCGCCAAGGCCATCGGGCCACTGCCGCCGGGCGAGTATGCCTTCCCATCCGCGGAACCGTCGCAACGAGTCACGTGGGGGCCGCGGACCAAGCGTCATGTGGTCGGCATCTATCTGAAGAGCCTCTGGAACAAGGAGCGCTTCAGCGCGCAGCACCGGGCGGCGATCGCGCGGCGCGGCAACATCGCCATCCACATGCGCCTCAAGGGCGAGATGTCGGAAGCCTGCATCGGGCTCGAGCCCAAGGGGTGGGCGTATGTGGCGCAGCTGATCAAGGATGGGCGGGCGACGGCCCTCAACGCGTACATCGAGGAGCCGCATCCGCAGATTGCCGAGGCGCCGCCCGTGATCGTCGCCTCGACCTTCTCACTGACGTCGCTGTTCAAGTAGGGCCTAGACCCGTCGACGGGTTCACGGTGCCGGTTTATTGTCCCGCCCAACGAACACGTTTGCGGACTGCGCGTTTCACTCTCCATGCAAGATACCCCCTCTCAACCCGCCGACAGCGCCTCCCATCGGCGCGAGCTGCTGGCGACGTTCTCGGCGCTCGTGCTGGTGTTGCTGCTGGCATCCCTCGACCAGACCATCGTCGCGACCGCGCTGCCGATCATCGTCGACGAGATCGGCGGGCTGGCGCATCTGTCGTGGATCGTCACGGCCTATCTGCTGTCGAGCACGGTCGTCGTGCCGCTCTACGGCAAGCTCGGCGACCTCTACGGGCGGCGTACGGTGCTGCAAGCGGCGATCCTGATCTTTCTCGCCGGCTCGCTGCTCTGTGGCGTCGCGCAAAACCTGCCCGAGCTGATCGCCTTCCGCTTCCT
>JAFKKW010000541.1 GCA_017304275.1 Hyphomicrobiales bacterium
TCCAGCGCATCGATCTCGCGCACCAGATGCCCTTTGCCGAGGCCGCCGATCGCCGGATTGCAGCTCATCTCGCCGATGGTGTCGAAGCGGTGCGTGACGAGCGCCACCTTGGCACCCATGCGCGCCGCCGCCGCGGCCGCTTCCACGCCCGCGTGCCCGCCACCGACAACGATGACATCGTAGATCTGCTCGGCCATTTCGCTCATCTCGAACCTGGCGGAGAGATACAGGAGGCGCGCCTGCCGGTCAAAACGGCGCGCGAGTTATCTCCGCGATGATTTCATGTGGATACGGAGGACAACACACAGCTTCACGATCACCGGATCTTGGCTGCGCCACTTTATGGCCCGTACGCTGACCCCGTCGTAAGTATCGGGGGGACGACGGATGCTGAAGGTCAGTATCGTGTGCCTGGGAGTCTTGTCTCTGACCGCCTGTGCCGGTCGCGTGCCTCAACCGGTGCCGATGGTCCTCGTCTCGGACAGACAACTTGACTGCAGCGCCATCGAAGCCGAGCTCAAGCTCAACAACCAGAAGATCTCCGACCTCGCCATCGAGCGCGGCTGGAAGATGGGTCAGAACGCCGTCGCCGGCGTCGTCGGCTTCATGATCTGGCCCGCCTGGCTTGGCCTCGACTTCCAGGACGCCGCCGGCAAGGAAGCCACCGCCCTGTCTCAGCGCAACGACTACCTCCTCGCGCTCTATCGAGAGCGCTGCGCCCCCAAAACCCAGACCGCGAGCCTCCCGTTGACCGAACAACCGGCCCAGGCCCGCGGACCGGTCCTGTCGCCGCTTGCCTCCAACACCGAGCTCGCCGCCGGCTTCGTGAACCGCTGACAGCGCTCGGGTGATCGGGACAGGTGATTCACGTGAAACACGTGATGCGGATCCGTCACCCGAAATGGATTCACGTGAAACGTTTTCCGCGGGACGACACGGCCCTGCCGGCCTCGCTCAAGGGCTCACGAGCCCGTAGAGACCACTTCCGTCGCGTGTGATGGCGACCCGCGCCGCGCGTGCCCCGGACTTGCGATCTTGGTCATCGTCAAGTCCGAGCTCCTTCTTGAGTGCCTTGTCGACCTTCCGCCCGTCGTCGCCCTTGGGATCGATGATCGCCGTCACGAACGTATCGAGCGAGAACCCGAGCTTGTCGAATCCGAGCTTCCGCTCGATGGCTGAGAGCACGAGGGCACCGCCCGGCTTCATTTTGATGTCCGCAATCGCCGCGCGAACGGCCGAGCCGAAGGACGCATGCGTCTCGTGATCCTCGAGCGCGATGCCGAGCTCCTGTCCCAGCCGTTTCATGAGATGGATCTTCATCTCCGTGACGCTCGGGGCATTCGGCTTGAACAGCGCTTCCGAAAGCTTTGCCTTCGCCCGTTGCGTCGGACTGTCCGCATTGTCCGGAACGGCAACGCCGTTGGCCGTCGCGACGAGTCGGGCGCCTGCGCTGTCTGAGGCTGCGGCCGCCCCGGCCGAGGCAGACAGCGGGCTCGCGTGCCGGAGGATCTGCACGGCGCTCGATTGCGAAAGTGCGGCGGGCGTCATCATGGGTCGTGCGACAGAGACGGCTTAAGCATTCATCCACCATGTCGTACCGGTGTTAGGGGGACGTTAACGACGGGCGCCCGGCGCAGGGCTCGGAATCGATTCACGTGAAACACGTGATGCCGATCCGTCACCGCGAATGGATTCACGTGAAACATTCTGTGCCGGATTGCACCCGCGACCGTCACCGCAGAGAACGTCGACGCCCTTACCGGTGCAGCCCTGCCCCCAGCGCGGTGGGATCGGGCATATGCGGATTGACCGCCTCGTCGTTCGGCCCATAGCCGTCCATGTCGTCGAGGACCGGCGCATAGCGGTCGTAGAGCACCTGGTCGAAGCACTGCAGGTGAAGGTGCGGAAACCAGACGCCGTTCTCATGCGGCTCACCGATGAACCCCACCGGCGCACCGCGCGCCAGCGCCTCACCGGGCTCCGGAAGATGCGCATGCGCAAGGTGACCCATCAGGTAGTAGCCGGCACCTTCGTACGGATGCTCCAACCGAACGAACACGCAGCCGCCCCAGCCGCCATAGGACGTGTCGCGGACGACTCGCAGCACCGTACCGCTCGCGGGCGCGACCACCGGCGTGCCCGCCGGCACGTTGTAGTCGACCGCCGTATGCCGCATCAGAGTGGGATTGTGGTAGTGCCCGCGCCAGAGATGATCGCGCGGCTCCATGTAGCCGCCGTAGGTGAAGTCGACGCCCTTCCGGCGCGCAACACCATCCACCCACGCCGCGCAGAACACCGGGTCGTTCAGCGGGTTGGGCGATGCCGTCGCAACGGCGGGATCGCCTTTCGCCTCGGCCGCGAGATCCGCGTACGCCCACCGCGCTTGCACGAGCGTCGGAAACAGCATGGGCGGCAGCGTGTCGGTCATGATCCTGAGCTCCTGGCGCACAATCCGCCAAATCGATTCACGTGAAACACGTGGTGCCGATCCGTCACCGCAATGGAGTCACGTGAGACATCACGTGCCCGCACGATCACCGCACCGTCACTTCCCGATGCAGAAGCGTCCGAAGATGTGATCCAGCACGTCTTCCACATCGACACGTCCGGTGATGCGCCCCAGCGCATCCGCCGCGCGCCGCAGATCCTCGGCCCTGAGCTCCACATCCTGGGCCGCCCCGAGCAGAAACGCCTCGAGGCTGTCGCGGCACCGTTCCACGAGCTGCCGGTGACGGACTTGCGTCAGCGCCGGCTCCTCGTGGTGACCGATGCGCTCGTGAGCGATCACCCGCAGGCGCGTGATGAGATCCTCGAGTCCGGCACCGGTCTTCACCGACAGCGGCACCATGTCGTCCGGCAGCACCGGCACGCCGCCGTTCGAGAGCAGGTCCACCTTGTTGAGCACCAGCAGCGTCCGGTCGGCAACTGCCGTCAGCGCCTCCGGTAGCACCGTCTCCGGCGCGCGCGCATCCGTGAGCCAGAGCACGAGGTCCGCGGCCTCGGCGACCGCCCGGCTGCGGCGCATGCCCTCGCGCTCGATGGCACCCTCGGTGTCCCGGAAGCCGGCCGTATCGGACACGATGACCGG
>JAFKKW010000542.1 GCA_017304275.1 Hyphomicrobiales bacterium
GAAGACGGCGAGGTCGTGCAGCCGATGCCCCGCAAGCCGCCATCTTGAGACCGCCGCCGTAGAGCCTGATCGTCTGAGATGCGAGCGTTCAGCTCGCATCGAGGACGTGAATCAGACTCTCAAACAAGGACTTAGAGCGCGTTCACGCTCAAAAGCCGATTCTAATAAGAGTGAACGCGCTCTAGACAAACGCCAGGAGTCCTGCGGCCGTATTCGGCATATTCTGGCCGCCCCCCTCCCGGCGAGTGGCGCCGCGGAGGGCGGGGTGAAATGAGACCCCTGGCGCGCTCCGATCTTAGCACGAATATCCAGGGATATTGACGAGTTGCAGCAACTTCCAGCCACCCCGAGACGGCAGAATCGCGCTAGCTTCCAGGTCCGTGATTGAACCTGCCCGTCCGCCCCATGCCGGACGCGGCGTAGGATGACTTGATGCCGCCCGCCGCCTTGCGGAAATCCGCATCCCTGCTGCCGCTCGCACCCGCTCCGAGCCTCGCCGAGGCTCAGCACGTGCTGGAGGAGGTGTTCGGCTACGCGCACTTCCGCCCGCATCAGGCCGACATCATCGAGACGCTGCTCGCCGGAGGCGATGTCCTTGCGCTGATGCCCACGGGCGGAGGCAAGTCGCTCTGCTACCAGATCCCGGCCCTCGTACGCCATGGCACGGGCCTCGTCGTCTCGCCGCTCATCGCGCTGATGCAGGACCAGGTCGACGCGCTCAAGGAAGCCGGCGTGCGCGCCGCCTTCCTCAACTCGTCCCAGGATCGCAACGAGCAGGATACGATCGAGCGCCGCCTCGCGTCCGGCGACCTCGACCTGCTTTACGTCGCCCCCGAACGCCTGGTGCAGGACCGCACGCTGCGCCTGCTCGACCGCGCGACCATCGCGCTGTTCGCCATCGATGAAGCACACTGCGTCTCCCAGTGGGGCCACGACTTCCGTCCCGAGTACCGCCAGCTCAAGGTGCTCGCCGAGCGCTTCCCGAATATTCCGCGCATCGCGCTCACCGCCACGGCGGACGATCGCACACGCGAGGAGATCGCCACCGAGCTTCGCCTCGAAAACGCGCGCCGCTTCGTCGCCAGCTTCGATCGCCCCAACATCCGCTACACGATTGCGGAGATGGGCTCGATGAGCGCCCGCGAGCGCCTCTGGAATTTCATCTCCGCCGAGCACCCCAACGACGCCGGCATCGTCTACTGCCTGTCGCGCAAGTCCGTCGAGGAGACGGCCGACTGGCTCACCCGCAAGGGCCGCATTGCGCTCGCCTATCACGCCGGCCTCGATCCCGAGATCCGCCGCAAGGCGCAGGAACGCTTCCTGAAGGACGACGCCATCGTCATGGTCGCAACCATCGCCTTCGGCATGGGTATCGACAAGCCCGACGTCCGCTTCGTCGCCCACCTGAACCTGCCGCGCTCCATGGAAGCCTACTACCAGGAGACAGGACGTGCGGGCCGTGACGGCGAGGCCGCCAATGCCTGGCTCGCCTACGGCATGCAGGACATCATCCAGCAGACGCAATGGATCGCGCAAAGCGAGGGGGCCGAGCCCTTCAAGCGCACCCAGCGCCAGAAGCTCGATGCACTCGTCGGCTTGTGCGAGGCTGTCACCTGCCGCCGCCAGCTCCTGCTCGCCTACTTCGGCGAGACGCGCGCGGAACCGTGTGGAAACTGCGACAACTGCCTCGAGCCGCCCAAGACGACCGACGGCACGACGCTCGCTCGCATGGCGCTCTCGGCGGTCTACCGCACCGAGCAGCGCTTCGGCGTCGGCTACCTGATCGACGTGCTGCATGGCAAGGACAACGAGCGCGCCTGCCGCAACGGCCACGACCGCCTCTCGGTCTGGGGCATCGGCAAGGACACGGAGACTACGGTCTGGCGCAGTCTCTTCCGGCAACTGACCGCGCTCGGCTTTCTCGCTTCCGACGAGGAAGGCCACGGCACCGTGCATCTGACGGAAAAGGCGCGCCCGTTGCTGCGGGGCGAGGAAACCTTCATGCTGTGCCTCGCCCCACCGCGCGAAAAGAAAAGCAAGAGCAAAGGCGCCGCCGCAGCCGCGAGCAAGGTTGGCGCCGCCGACCGGCCGCTCTATGACGCGCTGAAGGTGCTGCGCCTGCGCCTCGCGACCGACGCCAAGCTGCCGCCCTACGTCATCTGTCACGACAAGACGCTCGTCGAGCTGGCCACCCAGCGTCCGTCCGATGAGGAAGGACTGCACGGCATCACCGGCCTCGGCGCCAGCAAGATCAAACGCTACGGCAAGCCGTTCCTGGAGACCATCGCCCGCTTCGCGCCCAACGCCGCGCTCGACAACCGCCTCTCGCCGACCGTCAACCAGACGCTGGCGTTGCACCTCGCCGGCGTTGCGCCCGACGACATCGCCGCCGAGCGCAACCTCGACATCTCGACCATCTATACGCATTTCGCGGAAGCCATCGAGGCGGGCGTCGTCACCGCCGACGCCGTGCTCGACCTCGACCCTTCGGACGTGGACGAGATCCACGCCGTTTTCGAGCGCCTGGGCACCCTCGACAGCGGCAAGCTGGGGCCCGCCCACGCCGCCCTCGACGGGCGCTTCGACTACGGCACCCTGAAGTGCCTCCTCGCGGAGCTGGCATAACGCCGCGGCCCTCACCCACTCGCTGCGCGCGCGATCTCCCCCACCGGGGAGAGGTGCAGCACTTCACCTCTTCCCAATGGGGAGAGGTCGGACGCGATTTGGAAAATCGCGTCCGGGTGAGGGGGCGCCACACGGGTTACGGCCAGCCCAAACGGTGCTATACACCCCGGCAAACGGCATCCCGGACAGGATCATGAGCGACGAAACCATGGCGGAGGCTGCCGCGGAGCAGCCCGCGCCGCCCACATCCAAACCGGCCGCACCCGCCAGCCGCAAGCTGGCGGACGAGATCGCGCGCCGCCGCACCTTCGCGATCATCTCGCACCCGGACGCCGGCAAGACGACCCTTACCGAGAAGCTGCTGCTGTTCGGCGGCGCGATCCTGCTCGCCGGTAAGGTGAAGGCCAAGAAGGACGGCCGCGCCACCCGCTCCGACTGGATGGCCATC
>JAFKKW010000543.1 GCA_017304275.1 Hyphomicrobiales bacterium
CCCGACGATACGCTGACGCTCGTCGGCGTCGATGAGGCCGTCCGAAAGCGCTGATGCGATCATGGCACGAAGCAGGAGGAGGGCGTGATCGTTAGCGGGTGGCGCGCCGGGAACCGTCGCACCCGTCCTCGCCGCCGAGAGAAACTCCGCCGCGCGCGTACCGACAAGAGGTTTGCCCTCCTTGTAGTTCGTATACGCCTTGTAAGCGAGGCCGCCGAGGGCCGCGGCCGCGCCGAGTTTCAACGCATCGCCGGCAAGCTCGCGCCCGTCCTTGCTGCCGAGCAGCAACGTGGCGAGCGTGCCAGCCGCGGCGCCGCCGGCAAAACTGCCGGCGCGGCTACCGAGGAAGCTCTTTGCCTGCTCGAGGAGATCGGACGATGGCGGCGTCTGTGCTGATCCGCCGACCTGGTGTCCTGCAACGGGCACGGAGCCTGTGCTCTGCGGTTGCGCGGTTCCTCCCAAGACGAGGTCGAGAAGCTTTGAGGCGTCGATCATTCCAGTCTCCCGGTCGAGGTCTGATGCGGGGTAGATAGGCAGGGGTCGGGAGACCTCAAGGTGGGGCGCCGCGGTGACAGACCCCTCGGTGTAGGGCGTGCACGGATCGATCGCCTTGCCGATGCCGATCATCCGCTTGTCTCGGGCCTCACGGTAGGCTTTAAGGCAACACGTTCGCCTGCGGACACCAAGACCGGATAAGACCGTTTTGGCGTGGCGTCGCCTTGGTGATGATCTTCGTCAATCACATCCCCGGCCTCGACTATTCGTTCCTGACGCTGCGCCAGTTTGCGATCTCGGACGCAGCCGAGCTGTTCGTATTTCTCGCCGGCTGCTCTCTGGCGTTCGTCGTCAACGGGCAATCGCAACCCCGGCCCGTTGGACAGGTGGTCATGCGTCTCCTGATCCGCACGTTCGAGATCTGGCGCGCGCAGATCGTCACCATCTCGATCGCCATCGCCATGCTGGGCGGAAGCGCCATCGCGTTTACGGACCCGCTGCTGTTGGAGTGGCATGGCGCCGGCCCGGCATTTTCCGACACCGTACGCTCGTCCATCGGATTGGCGCTCCTGACCTACCAGATCGGTTATTTCAACATTCTGCCGCTCTATGTGGTCCTGTTGCTGCTGGCCATCGTGTTCGTGCTTCTGTCGCGTTGGTCGCTCGCCTTGGCGTTGGCGGCATCCCTCGCACTTTACGCGGCAACGCTCGCCTTCCAGCTCAAGCTGCCCAGTTGGCCCGCCGAAGGTGCGTGGTTCTTCAATCCGCTGTCGTGGCAGGTTCTGATCGTGCTCGGCTTCCTCGCCATCAGGGCGCACCGGCAATACCCGGGATGGGAGGCGACGATGACCCGCCTCTGGCCGTTCGCCGTCGCAATGGTTGTCACCGGGGCCGTTATCGTGTGGATCGACTATCGCCCGGACCCCATGAGCGTGCCCTGGCCCCGGTATTTCTATCTCTTCGACAAGGAATATCTTTCTCCAGCCCGGATTCTGAGCATGGTCGCGATCGCGATTGCGTTCTATCCGGCATTTCCGGTACTTTCGCGACGATTGCAGCCCCTCGTGCGCTATTGCAGCAGCCTTGGTCGTAATTCATTAGCGGTGTTCTGCGTAGCGTCCCTGCTCGCACTGGCCGGTCAGATCGCCAGATACATCGGCGAGCCGACGTTTCTGCTCGATACGGCGATCGTGGTTTCGGGGCTGATTGTGTTGAGGGTCACGGCATGGATCGCCGAATATCAATCCTGAGCGCCCTGACGGCCGCCGTTGGGTTGGGCGTCTATTGCTGTGCGGCGACTGCGGCCGACACGTCAACTTCGACCCCCGCCCCCGTCGTTCCCCTCGCTGTGCCGGCGCCGGCGGCGGGCGAGGCAACCAAGCGCCGCCCGCTGTTGCGATTCTTGAACCCGCGCGCATCCGTCGAATGCAAGGTGAAAAGCCCGGCCTACGACGGCCGCGCCCCGCTGCGCGCGGTGCGGCGCGCCATTCTGCAGAACCGGCCGGTGCGTGTGATCGCGCTCGGATCGTCGTCGACGGTCGGCGTCGGCGCGTCATCGCCGCGAGCGACCTATCCGGTCCGCCTCGAGAACGACCTCGAAGGCGTGATCGAAGGCCTCAAGGTGGAGATGTTCACGCGTGGTCAATCCGGCGAGGTTGCTGAAGCGGCTGCCGAGCGCATCAAGACGGAGGTTGCCGATCTGCGCCCCGATCTCGTCGTCTGGCAGGTGGGGACCAACGACGCGGTGGCGCGCATCGACGCGGTGTCGTTCGGCGAGCAATTGCGCGATACGCTGTCGTGGCTCGCGCTGCACAAGATCGACGTCGTGCTGATCGACCCGCAGTATGTCGAGCGCCTCTCCGGAGACGTTCGCTACACGAGCATCGTCAACGAGATTTCGACCATTGCCAGCGAGATGCACGTGCTGCTCGTCAATCGGTACGAGACCATGGCGGACCTCGCGCGCCAGAATCCAGGCTCATCGTATCTGGCGAACGACCGCTTCCATCTCAACGATCTTGGCTATCTCTGCATGGCCGAGTATGCGGCCAAGGCCATCGTCGCCGGCATTCTCCAGGCTGACATCGAAAATGGCGCGATGCACTAGGTCATCGCCCGCCATGAAGATCGCTTCGAAGATTCGCGCGCCCAAACGCAAATGGCCGCGACGCGCGTGTCACGGCCATTGGTCCGGCTTCGATGTCGAAGCTCAGGAGAGATGGAACGCCATCATGATGACGATGGCGGAAACCACCAGAAAGATGTCGAACAGCTTGGCGCCGGTCGGCAGGCTCGGTTTCAGCATGGAGCCCTCAGTCGGCCCGCAGCAGATCGTCGAGCGGCGCCTTGGGGCCGATCTCCAGATCATCGGCCGCGAAGGCAATGTCCAGGAAATCAGGACCGCCGAGCGGGCCCGGATCATCGGGGTTGATGGTCGTCAGGATACGAACGTGTGCAAAGCCCTGCGAGTAGGCGGCCGGAAGCCGGGTTTCGAATTCAGTCGCAGTGGTGGAGGTTGGGTCGATCATTTTTCGAAGCCTCCGTGCGATTTCAGGACATCAGGGAACGTGTTTGCAACGCCTCTAACCTGCGGCGATTGCCCTGGTTCCACAATCGGCACGAGTACGTAGAAGCATTCCATAAGGAGTATTACGTATCGCCCGGGGCGCGCAGCGGTGGAATATGGCGTTTGCTCAACGGAATCAGTGGATGGGCCGTGGCACACCATGATTGACGCCAGCCACTTGCGCCGGGTCCTTTCCGATCGCCGGATCCTGGTCGGCCTCGTGTTTCTCGCCGCCTATGTGGCGCTCGACTACGTGAGCTACGTGAAGCCGTATCGTGGCCTCGGCATAACGCCCTGGAACCCGCCGCCCGGCCTCAGCATCGCCGTCGTCTTCCTCGGCGGCATCTTCTATGCACCGTTCGTGCTGATCGCGCCTGCCCTCGCCGACGCGGTCGTGCGCGGGGCGCCTCTTGGCGCCAGGCTCGAGCTGATCCTGTCGCTGGCCGTGGGCGGAACATATCTCGCCGGCGGGCTCGCGCTGAAACGTATCGACGCGTTCGATCCACGGTTCCGTTTTGTCCGCGACGCGCTGACCCTGATCGGCGTCGCGGCGTCGGCAGCCTTGGTGGCCGCTGCGCTCTACGTTCTCATTCTGCGCCATTCCGGCACGATTTTTCAAAACGAGGTCGTCGCGGTCGCCTGGCGCGCGGCGGTCGGCGACAT
>JAFKKW010000544.1 GCA_017304275.1 Hyphomicrobiales bacterium
GCGTGAGCGCAGTAACATCAAGGATACGTGAGCCCGCAGGGCTCGGGAGCAAGGCGACCCGGCGCGAGCGCCGCCCACGCGGAGCCCGCCGCGCGGGCGTGAGCGCAGTAACATCAAGGATACGTGAGCCCGCAGGGCTCGGGAGCAAGGCGACCCGGCGCGAGCGCCGCCCACGCGGAGCCCGCCGCGCGGGCGTGAGCGCAAATCAGTCGTCGCACTCGATCCGTTCCTTGTAGCGTCCGTGCCGCCACTTGCGCTCGATTTCGCAGTCCGGGCCATAGGAGTCCGGCTCGTCCACGAAGTAGGAGCCGTACGGGATGTAGACCTCGTACGCCGGCACGCGATAGGTGGGGGCGCTGTAGTAGGCGCGATAATCCCGCCAGTGGCGCGAATAATAATAATCGTCCTCATCCCAGCCCCCGGCAAGCGCGGGTGCCACGGAGAGAGCGAGAAAAGCCAGACCGGTAGCGATGCGTTTCATGGGCTTTGCTCCACGTTGAGCCGCTCCTGCGAGACGAAAGACCGGTAGAAACGGACTGTCAAACGCGGAGCGGCATTATGGTGCACGCGCCCGCAACTTTAGTCGCGGCGCGGGCCACGGCACTTGATCCGCTCGTAATAGTCGCCGTTTTTCTCCCACTCGCGCGTGACCCTGCAGGGTCCGTCGCGATATTCCTCTCTCACGTCGCGGCCCATGGGGGCGTAGTGGGCGGTGATGCGTTCGTAAAGGCTGAGCCGACGCGGAGGACCATCCTTGAAGCCTTCCTCCTGGGCCAGGAGCGGCGTCGCGCCGAGCACAAGCGCGGCGGCCAGAGGCAGGATCACTTTCATCTCTCATATCCTTCTTCACGTTGAACGACGTCGGGGTAACGTCTGCCGCGGCGGATGGTTTGCCGCCACCTGCAGATGTAAAAATTGAACGATGAAACAGCAGTATGGCGATTGTGGATCGCGTTGCCTCTGAGGCAGATCGAGCGCTGAGGCAAAACGCGGCAGGAGGGGATTTGTCAGCCGGCCTGTAAGCCGGGTTCTGTCGAGGACGACCATTCATCTGGGACGCCCATTGCTGGGCGCCTCGAGCAACCAACCCGGGTGACGGGCGAGAAGACGCGCCTTCGTGCCGGGTTTCCCCGCACGTGGCCACCCCTATTTGGTCTTGCTCCGGGTGGGGTTTGCCGTGCCGCTCCTGTTACCAGTCGCGCGGTGCGCTCTTACCGCACCGTTTCACCCTTACCGCGCCGGGCAAGCCCGGCGGGCGGTCTGTTTTCTGTGGCACTTTCCCTGGGGTTGCCCCCGGCGGCCGTTAGCCGCCACCCTGTCTCCATGGAGCCCGGACTTTCCTCCACCGTCGCAAGGACGGCAGCGGCCGTCCGGCCGGCTGACAGGTGGAGATAAGGCGTCTCCCGAGCCGCGCGTCAAGGACGGACCGCGCAGCAGGACGAATTTAGGTTGTCGGCCCGAGGCGCTGCCGGCGCTGGGCGAGCTCGATTGCCGCTCGCGTGAGCCCCTGGACGCGTTTGGCGCGCAGGAACTGCCGCACCGGCTTGTTGCGCTTGCCGATCGGCTGCGTGACCGGGCCCGCGCCGTTGAGATGCTGAGCTGGTGCCGCGCGGGGTGCCTCTGCCGCGGCCGAAGCCGGTACGCCGGCTGCCATGCGTTGGCCCATGACGATGAGGCGGGCGACGCGCTCTCCCGCATCCTGCAGGTACTGGCGCGATTTCTTGATCGCTACATCGAGCGGCATGGCGTTCGGCGTCGCGCTTTCGATGGCGTCGATGCCGTGCTGGAATACCCCGTTGGCATCATCCGCGAGCCCGCCGCCGACGGCGATCACGGGTACGCCGTAACGATGCGCGGACGCCGCCACGCCTGAAGGCGTCTTGCCGAAGGCGGTCTGGAAATCGACGCGCCCCTCGCCGGTGATCGCGAGCGAGGCGCCCTTCATGTGCTCATCGAGCTTCGTCGCCTCGACCACGAGTTCGACGCCGCGCTTCATGACGGCGTTGGTGAAGGCCAGCAACCCAGCTCCCATGCCGCCGCCGGCACCGGCGCCGGACTGCTCGGCAATGTCCTTGCCGAGGTCGCGTTTGATCAGGGTGGCGAGATGGCCGAGATTGCGGTCGAGCTTGAGCACCATCTCGGGCGTCGCGCCCTTCTGCGGCCCGTAGACGAACGACGCGCCCTTGTCGCCGGTGAGCGGATTGGTCACGTCGCAGGCGACGCTGACTTTGACGCGCGCGAGGCCGGGGTTCACCCAGCGGCCGTCGATGGCGAACACCTCGTCGAGGCGCCCCCCGCCAAGCGGCTCGGTGATCGGCGCACCGTCCTTGTCGATGAATCGGATGCCGAGCGCCTGCGCGAAACCGACGCCGCCGTCGTTGGTGGCGGATCCGCCGAGGCCGATGATGATCTCTTCGACGCCGCGATTGATGGCGTCAGCGACAAGCTCGCCCGTCCCGAACGTGGTGGCGCGCAAGGGATCGCGCTCGGGCTTCGGCACCAGCGGCAGACCCGAGGCTTCCGCCATCTCGATCACGGCCGTGCGCCCGTCGCCGAGCAGTCCGTACGAGGCGAGCACCTTCTGGCCGAGCGGCCCGGTGACCGCGCACTTGACGATGCGTCCGCCGGTGGCGTCGACCATGGACTGCACCGTGCCCTCGCCGCCGTCCGCCATTGGTACCTTGATGTATTCCGCGTCCGGCCACACGCGGCGCAGGCCCGCCTCGAGCTCGCTCGCCACCTCGAGAGAGGTCAGGTTCTCCTTGAAGGAGTCTGGGGCGATGACGATCTTCATGGACGTTTCCCTATTCTTTTATGGTTCGGCCGGCCGGATTTATTTTTCGGCAGGTTTCGTCCCACAATGCAACAAACAGCCGCGGCAGGGCCAGAGGGCTCCGCCGAGGACAGATGCGACGCTCGCAGTGTAGGGGAAAGGCACCAACTAAGCCGTTTACATCGCGAAATTAATTATCATGATTAATCACGCGATCCGGTCATCTTTGAGACCGAGCGGCGCCGTGAGCCGCGTCAGCGTGCGGCTCGCGAAGTC
>JAFKKW010000545.1:0-860 GCA_017304275.1 Hyphomicrobiales bacterium
CAAGTGGGCCCCCGGACCACGATCGCTTCGGGCCTATCGGCCCGAAGCGTGAATCGTTGGTCCAGACAAAAGCCTAGAGCGCGGTTCAAACCGCGCTCTAGGCTCGGCGCGCCGGGCCGACTATAGTCCCCGGATCACCAACCACCTTTGAGAGACCACGTGCGCATACTCGTCGTAGAGGATGACAAGGACCTGAACCGGCAGCTCAACACCGCGCTGACCGGAGCCGGCTACGCCGTCGATGCCGCCCTCGACGGCGAGGAGGGGCATTTTCTCGGCGACACCGAGCCTTACGATGTCGTGATCCTCGATCTCGGCTTGCCCAAGATGGACGGCATCTCGATCCTGGAGCAGTGGCGCCGCGCCGGCCGCAACATGCCGGTCATCATCCTGACCGCCCGCGATCGCTGGAGCGACAAGGTCTCCGGCATGGACGCGGGCGCCGACGACTATCTCGCCAAGCCCTTCCACATGGAGGAGCTGCTGGCCCGCGTGCGCGCCCAGGTGCGCCGGGCGTCGGGCCATGCCAAGAGCGAGATCGAGTGCGGCCCTGTCCGCCTCGACACCAAGTCGTCGCGCGTCACCTGCGACGGCCAGCAGGTCAAGCTTACCTCCCACGAATACCGACTGCTCGCTTACCTGATGCACCACTCGGGCCGCGTCGTCTCGCGCACCGAGCTGGTCGAGCATCTCTACGAGCAGGACTTCGACCGCGACAGCAATACGATCGAGGTCTTCATCGGCCGTTTGCGCAAGAAGATCCCGGCCGACGTGATCGAGACGGTGCGCGGTCTCGGCTACCGCATGAGCCGCGGCGCCGATGACGTTTAACTCACTCGCGTTCCGTCTGTTTGCGACGT
>JAFKKW010000545.1:876-3920 GCA_017304275.1 Hyphomicrobiales bacterium
CGGCATCATCATCTACCAGCTTTACCGCGACGACCTGCAGACCGCCTTCGACGCGCGTCTCGAAAAGCTCGTGACGTCGATCGCCGTCGACAGCATGAGCGCCGCCGGCGACCAGCCGATCTCTCCCAAGAACCGTTACGAGCCGCTGTTCGAGGACGCGCGCTCGGGCTGGTACTGGCAGATCGCGCCAATCGACAACAAGCAGGCGGCCACCTTGCGCTCGGCCTCCCTCGGCGATGCTGCGATCGAACTCCCCATCGAGCGCAACATCACGCCGGACGAGGATGGAGCGCGCTGGATGAACGCCACCGGGCCGGCCGGCGAGGGCGTGCGCCTTGTCGAGTTGATCGACAACCCGGGACCTCCGGGACAGGGGCCGCGCTATTCGATCATCGTCGCAGGTCCCATCGACTGGCTCGAGACGCGCCTTGCGAACTTCCTCACCCGCCTCGGCACGGCTCTGATCCTGACCGGCGTCGGCCTCGTCGCCGTCACGCTGTTCCAGGTGCGGTTCGGCCTCTTGCCCCTGCGCCGCATCGAGCAGGGCCTTTCCAACATCCGCTCCGGCAAGGCCGAGAAACTCGACGGCGACCTGCCGACGGAGATCGAGCCGTTGCAGGAGGAGCTCAACGCGCTGCTCGCGTCCAACCAGGAGGTCATCGACCGCGCCCGCACACAGGTCGGCAACCTGGCACACGCGCTCAAAACGCCGCTCGCCGTCATCACCAACGAGGCGCGCGAGGACAAGGGGCCGCTCGGCACCAAGATCGTCGAGCAGGCGGAGATCATGCGCGATCAGGTCAACCACTATCTCGACCGCGCGCGCGTCGCCGCCGGCATCAGCGTGATCGGGCGCTCGACGCCGGTGAAGGAAGTGCTGGACCCGCTGAAGCGCGCGCTCGAGCGGATTCACTCCGACCGCAAGATCGCGATTGCGGTCTACTGCCCCTCGGATGCCCGCTTTGCCGGCGAGCGCCAGGATCTCGAGGAGATTCTGGGCAACCTCTGCGACAACGCCTGCAAATGGGCGAAGGGCAAGGTGGCGGTGGAGGTCGTCGCCAGCACGGTCCGCAGCAGGCCGTCGGGGCGGCTCAGGATTCATATCGAGGACGACGGTCCCGGATTGTCGGATGAGCAGCGCACCCGCATCGGCAAGCGCGGGGTGCGCCTCGACGAGACCAAGCCCGGCACCGGCCTGGGACTTTCCATCGTCGCCGACCTCGTGCAGTCCTGTCGCGGCACGCTGCAGTTGGGCCGCTCCGAGTTGGGCGGTCTGCGGGTCAACCTCGTGCTGCCGGCCGCCTGAATCGCGACAGATCCCAGCCGGACGAGGCGGGCTTCGGCCTGAGCCAGCGCAGCAGCGCGCCCCGCCTGCCGGCTGTCGTGCGGGCGGCTGTTCCCACGCGCTCGTGCAGGATCACGGGCAGCGGATGGTTGTCCCGCCGCGTGGTGCAGAACTCCGAGGCCAGCAGCGTGACGGACAAGTCCGGCACGCCGGCGAGGACGACCGTGAGTATCGCATCATGCGCCGTGCCGCAGGAAGCGGCGCGCTCCCAGGCTCCGATCCATTCGCTCACGAACACATGCGCCTTCGCCGTCGGCCGGAGCACCAGGGTTTCGGCATGGGGCGTGAGGATGGGCGTGCCGCAGGGGCAGACGCGCGTGCGGACATGAAGCCCGATGTCGCCCGCGACATCCGCGGCGCGCACGAGGTCGTCACGCGTGCCCACGATCTGACAGCCCCCGTCGACGAAAAGGATGATCTTGCCGGGATGGCGATCCATGGCGTCGCGGATATGCAGCGGCGTGCAGGTGACCTCATCGCCCTCCCGCTCCACGACGTCGTGCGGCACGCGGAGCCCGTCGAGGCGGCGCCTGAGAAGGACCGCGCTCTGGGCCGCCTCCGCCGCGCAGCAGGCGCAGATGATGAAGTCGGTCATAACGGCTGGCAATCGCTTCACAATGTAAAGCAAAGTTGTACCTTGCGCCGCCTTGTGGGGTCAATCCCGCTGCCGTACCCGGGGATCTATGAAGAAGGACACCTCGGTCAACGTCAGGCTGACCTCCGAGCTGAAGGCCGACCTGCAGCAGTTGGCGGATCGCGATAGCCGTAAGCTCTCGGCCTACATCGAGTTGGTCCTGTACGCCCACGTTGCGACGCGGAAGGCGTCCGCGCCGGCCGACCCCTCGGCAAGAAAAAGCGCCAAGGCGCGTTAGGTCACGACTGCGCTGGCGGACTGGCGGCGTCCAGGCCAAGGCCAAGGATCTCCGGTGGAAACGCCGAACTTTCGCCTGAATCCCGGTAGAAACCCGACCCCGGATGTGCTTGAAGACGAGTCACATTCTGGGCGTTCCTTGGGCAAGGGGGAGCCCCCCGGAAACGGTGTTTCGGGGAGCGGTCCGGCCGGGAGATAAGCCCGCGGGAGAAAACGGGGATCTTCATGCGCACGATTGGCGCTGGCGCGCTTCTGATGCTGTCGATTGGGCTTGCCGGTTGCGGACCCGAAGGTCCGAGCAAGGCCGATACCGGCATGGTCGTGGGCGCAGTCGCCGGCGGCATTCTCGGTAATCAGGTCGGCAAGGGCTCCGGTAACGTCGCGGCGACCGCGATCGGCGCCGTCGTCGGCGGCATCGTCGGCAGCGAAATCGGCCGCTCGATGGACGCGCAGGATCGCCGGCTTGCGCAGGAGGCCGAGTACGAAGCGCTCGAGCGCGGCCAGTCCGGCGTCTCGCGTCAGTGGCGCAATCCCGACAACGGCCGCTATGGCGAGGTGGTGCCGAGCCGGCCCTACAAGCGCGGCACCGTCGATTGTCGCGATTATACCCACAAGATCTACGTCGATGGCCGTCCCCAGTCGATGCGCGGCACCGCGTGCCGCAATCCGGACGGCACCTGGAGCAACGTGACCTGATCCGGTCCGACGGCGCTCATACCAACGTAGTTTTCCCGCAGTGCAGCACGGTATCGCGCGGAGCGAGCTGCACAAAAGGGGGCCTGCGACCCCAAATCAGCCCCAATGCCCTGGGCAGCTCTTGCCAGCCTG
>JAFKKW010000546.1 GCA_017304275.1 Hyphomicrobiales bacterium
CACCACACCATGGCCGGGCTTGACCCGGCCATCCAGGGCCTACGCGCGGCATCGGCCATTGTGATTGTGACCAGCGCAAAAAAGCGCGGAACCGGTGAGGTTCCGCGCTTGATGATTTCAACGAGCGACGTGTCGCGGTCTCAGCCCGCCAGCTCCTCGACGTGCTCCCAGTTGACGAGGTTGTCGAACCAGGCCTCGAGATACTTCGGACGCGCGTTGCGGTAGTCGATGTAATAGCTGTGCTCCCACACGTCGACGCCGAGGATCGGCTGCGCATCGTGCATGAGCGGGTTCTCGCCGTTGGCAGTCTTGGTGACCTCGAGCTTCCCGTCCTTGACGGTCAGCCAGGCCCAGCCTGAGCCGAACTGCGTCGTGCCGGCATTCAGGAAATCGGCGCGCACCTTGTCGAAGCCGCCGTAGCCGTCGACGAGCTTCTGGATCGAGCCCGGCAGCTTTTTGCCGCCGCCGTCCTTCTTCATCCATTTCCAGAAGTGGATGTGGTTGTAGTGCTGGCCGACGTTGTTGACGAGCGGCTGGTTCTTGCCTGCATACGCCGCCTTGCAGATTTCCTCGATCGACTTGCCCTCGAGCCCCGAGCCCACGATCAGCTTGTTGGCGTTGTCGACATAGGCTTGGTGATGCTTGTCGTGGTGGAACTGCAGCGTCTCGGCCGACATGTAGGGCGAAAGCGCATCGTAGGCATAGGGAAGTTCGGGGAGCTTGAAGGTCACGGCGGCACTACTCCGGCTTGTTCAAAAACCATTGTCGCCCCAATGCCTACCGGCTCGGGAGGTTCCATTCAAGCTTTGTCGGGAGTTTTCGCCACGATCAGAGAGGAGTGGTGTTTGTGGGGCCGGCGGAGGGAAGGGGGGGGGTGCACCGACCCTGAGCGATGCACCCCCGTGGATCACGCCGGGGAAGATAGGATCTCAGGGTGAACATACCCTAGGATTTGGCCGCTGAACCCGTTCTGAATGTTCCGTTCATCTGCCGTTCATCGTTGTGACCATTTTGCGCCATCGCGGCCGAACGTGATGCGGATCAACGGCGAGGCGACGGAAATCCTCTGCAATTCCGTCTTCTAGTACGAGTAAATGCCCCTCTTCATCGCCCGAGCAGACAAAAAATCCATGAGCAGACGCCTGAGCTCCTTGTTTACCCTTGCAATTCCGGTGGCGGCAGCGGGCCTCGCCGCGCTTTGGCTGTTCGGCCCCACGACGTCCGCCAACAAGGGCGTCGTCTACGAGACCGTGCCCGCCACCAAGGGGCAGATCCGCAAGATCGTCTCCACGTCCGGCCCGGTGCGCGCGCTGGTGACGGTCAGTGTCGGCTCGCAGCTGTCCGGACAGGTCGAGGAGGTCCGGGTCGACTTCAATAGCGAGGTAAAACCCGGCGATATATTGGCCACCATCGACGCCAAGACCTTCGCCGCCAAAGTCGACCAGGCCAAGGCGGACCTCGCCGCCGCGGACGCAGCCCTGGCCAACCAGGAAGCGGCGATGAACAAGGCCAAGGCCGTCCTGCAGGCGGCGGAGACCAACGTCACCCGCCAGGAAAATCTGGCCGAGAAGCGCCTGTCGCCGCAGCTCACCTTCGAGACGGCCATTCGCGACCGCGACGTCGCCAAGGCCGACATCGCCGTCGCTGCGGCGCAGGTGGCGAGCGCCCGCGCCACCATCCAGCAGCGCAAGGCTGCGCTCGAGCAGGCGAACGTCGATCTCGAGCGCGCTGAGATCCGCTCGCCCATCGACGGCACGGTGATCTCGCGCACCGTCGACCCCGGCCAGACCGTGGCCGCGAGCCTGCAGGCGCCGGAGCTGTTCCAGATCGCGCAGAACCTGTCCCGTATCCGCATCGAGGCCCAGGTCAACGAGGCCGACGTTGGCGCCGTGGCGATGGGGAACCCCGCGACGTTCGTCGTCGATGCCTACCCCGACCGGCAGTTCGAGGGACGTGTCACCCAGGTCCGCCTGGCGGCAACGGAGCTGAACAGTGTCGTCACCTACACGGTCATCATCGAGGCGGAGAACGAGGGGCGCAAGCTCTTCCCCGGCATGACGGCCAACGTCATGATCGTCTCGGCAACGCGCGACGGCGCACTGCGTGTGTCCAATGACGCGCTTCGCTTCAAGCCCAAGACGGAGGTGGCGTCGAGCACGCGCGAACGCGGCGGCAGCAGCGGCCGCGATCGGAGCGGACAGATGATCGAACGGCTCAAGACCGAGGTGTCCCTCACCGACGATCAGGTGGCGGCCGTCCAGAAGGTCATGGAGCAGCTCCGCAGCGAGATGCGCGCCGGCAGTGAGCAGACGAGCTTCATCGGGGGCGGGCCGGGACGCGATCGCGGCGAGTTCCGCCAGAAGATGATGTCGCGCCTCGAGCAGGCACTGACCCCGCTTTTGACCGATGCGCAGCGGACGGCCTTCCAGCGTTGGAAGGATGGGCGCGAGTCCGTGCGGCCGGGGACCGTTTGGGTGCTCGGCAAGACGGGCGTTCCGGAACCGCGAAGCGTTCGCATCGGCCTTGCAGACGACCAGTTCACCGAGATCGTCGGCGGCGAGCTCCAGGAGGGCGAGCCCGTCATCACGCGCGCCCGGGACGTGAAGTCGTGACCGTTATCGAGCGTGCCGCCGAGCCCGGGCCACCGCCGGGGGCAGTGCCCCCGCGGCCACCCCTGATTTCGGCGCAGGATCTGACCAAGATCTATCGCGTCGGCGAGCAGGATCTCGTCGCGCTCGACCACGTGACGCTGGAGATCGCGGCGGGCGATTTCGTCGCCATCATGGGCCCCTCGGGGTCCGGCAAATCGACCGTCATGAACCTGATCGGTGCGCTCGACGTGCCGACCTCCGGCAAGCTCATTCTCGACGGGCGCGATATCGGCGCGCTTTCGGTGGACGAACTCGCCGATCTCCGCAACCGGACCATCGGCTTCGTCTTTCAGCAATTCAACCTGCTGGCGCGCACGAGCGCGCTTCAGCAGGTGATGCTGCCGCTGCAGTATGCCAACCCCAGACCCGCCGACAGCGAGGCGATGG
>JAFKKW010000547.1 GCA_017304275.1 Hyphomicrobiales bacterium
CTACGTGCTGTCGCTCGGCGCGGTGTTCTCGATCTTCGCGGGCTACTACTACTGGTTCCCGAAGATGACCGGCTACATGTACTCGGACTTCTGGGGCAAGCTGCACTTCTGGATCACTTTCATCGGTGCCAACGTGCTGTTCTTCCCGCAGCACTTCCTGGGCCTCGCCGGCATGCCGCGTCGCTACGTCGACTATCCGGACGCCTATGCGTTCTGGAACCACGTGTCGTCGATCGGCTCGTACATGACGGCCGTCGGCACGCTGTGCTTCTTCATCGGCGTGTTCGTCGCTCTGGCCCGCAAGGTGCCGGCTGGCAACAATCCGTGGGGTGCTGGTGCGACCACGCTCGAGTGGACGCTGCCGTCGCCGCCGGCGTTCCATTCGTTCGAGACGCTGCCGCGCATCTCGGGTAGCTCGCACCACTAAGCGGGCAGCGAGGCGGCGGGATCGGAAGCCCCGCCGTCTGGCGATAGATCAAGCGGCGGGCGTCTCCAGCGCCCGCCGCTCCCTCAGGGCGGCAACGCAGAATTGCGCGCCTCAATCAGCGGGGACAACCCGCGGCGGGAGGACGGGAGACGATGACAGGACTGACTGCCGAGGGCGCGCTTGCGGGCCCCGTAACCAGCACCGAGCCTTCGGTCGGCGATTTTATCGAGCTCATGAAGCCGCGGGTGATGTCGCTCGTGGTGTTCACGTCGCTTGCCGGGTTGTTCGCTGCGCCCGGCTCGCTGCATCCGGTTCTTGCCGTTATCGCCATCCTTTGCATCACGGTCGGCGCAGGGGCGTCGGGCGCGCTCAACATGTGGTACGACGCGGACATCGACGCGCGCATGGCGCGCACGGCCGCGCGCCCGATCCCGCGTGGTCGCGTGACGGCCGACGAGGCGCTGGCGTTCGGATCGGTCCTGTCCGTGATGTCGGTGCTGACGCTCGGCGTGCTCGTCAACTGGGTGGCCGGCGCGCTGCTGGCGCTGACGATCGCCTACTACATCTTCTTCTACACGATGTGGCTCAAGCGGCGGACGCCGCAGAACATCGTCATCGGCGGGGCTGCGGGCTCCTTCCCTCCGATGATCGGATGGGCCGCCGTCACGGGCACGGTGACGATCGAAAGCGTGCTTCTGTTCCTCATCATCTTCATGTGGACGCCGCCGCACTTCTGGGCGCTCGCTCTCTACCGCTGCCGCGACTACGAGCGCGTCGGCGTGCCGATGCTGCCGGTGGTGGCGGGGCCGGACGAGACACGCCGCCAGATCCTGCTCTATTCGCTGGTGCTGACGCCGCTCGCGGTCGCGCCCTATTTCATAGGGCTCGGCGGCATCGTCTATCTGGTCACCTCGATCGCGCTCGGGCTCGTGTTCCTTTACCTCGCCCTCAAAGTGTGGCGGATCCGCGAGGGGCGCGAAGCCGACCATGCGGCCAAGGGACTGTTCGGTTTCTCGATCCTTTATCTCTTCCTGCTGTTCGGGGTGATCCTCGGCGAACACCTCGTAACCAAGATCTAGGTCGCAATGAACTACATCGACGTCAAAGCACGAGAGGCAGCAGCGGTGAACGACACCGACGAGGAAGCGAAGCGCATTCGGCGCCAGCGGTTGCGCTCGACGGCAATTGCGCTCGGGCTCGGGTTCCTCGTGCTGCTCTTCTACGCGGCGACGATCGTGCGCATGGGCGGACACCAGACGGCCGGGGAATTCGCACCTCAGACGCAGCCCGAGCAGACGGCACCCGCCGCGCAGCCCAACGGCGGTACGCCATGAGCCAGACGAGCAACCGAACCGTCGTGCTCTGGTGCGTCGGCGCTCTTCTCACGATGGGCGCTGCGACCTGGGCCGCCGTTCCGCTGTACCGCATCTTCTGTCAGGTCACCGGCTATGGCGGAACGCCCATGCGGGCGGAGAAAGCGCCCACCGCCGTATCCGACCGCACGATCACGATTCGCTTCGATGCCAACGTGACGCCCGGCATGCCCTGGGAATTTCAGCCGGCTCAGCGGACGATGGAAGTCAAGCTCGGCGAAAGCGCGCTTGCCTTCTACACGGCGCACAACACCTCGCAGGTCGCGATCAAGGGCGCGGCGAGCTTCAACGTGTCGCCCGACGGCGCCGGTGCGTTCTTCAGCAAGATCGAGTGCTTCTGCTTCACCGAGCAGACGCTGGAACCCGGAGAGAGCATCGACATGCCGGTCTCGTTCTTCGTCGATCCGTCGATCGCGCAGGATCGCGACGCGCACGTGATCAGGGAGATTACGCTCTCCTATACGTTCTATCCCGTGGCCGACAGCAACGGTGCAAAGGCCGAGGCACCGAAGGCGGGCGACGGCGCGGAGGGAACGCGGCAGGGAGGCTAGACGGTTTCCGGCGTGGCCCGAGAGGCGCGCCGGCAGGTTTGGCAAGACGATCCAGGCGCCGTCCCGAGGTTTCGGGTCCGGTCGTCTCGGGGGGAACAACGAACGGGGACTTACGGAGACGAACATGGCTCAAGCGCACGGCAAGCAACACGACTACCATCTGCTCGATCCCAGCCCTTGGCCCATTACGGCATCGCTGGCCGCTTTCGCGACGGCCGTCGGCGCCATCGTCTGGATGCGCTCGCTCGGCGAGGGTGCATCGGGCCTGTTCGGTCTGCAGGGGCCGTGGCTGTTCCTGGCCGGTTTTCTCGGACTGGTGACCACCGCCGCATTGTGGTGGCGCGATGTCATCGTCGAAGCCAACGGCGGCTACCACACGCCCGTCGTGCAACTGCATCTGCGCTACGGCATCATCCTGTTCATCGCCTCGGAGGTGATGTTCTTCGTTGCCTGGTTCTGGGCCTACTTCGACTTCGCGCTGTTCCCGGCCGACGTGCACTCGATCGACGGCATCAGCAAGGAAATGGTCGGCATGGTGCAGCGGAACGAGCTGTTCGGCGGGCAGTGGCCGCCGGTGCCGGTCGATGCGACGGAAGCGGTGATCCCGGCTACGGGCGCTCCGGTCGAGGGCTACTTCAAGGGTACGTTCGATCCCTGGGGCATCCCGCTCGTCAACACGCTGATCC
>JAFKKW010000548.1 GCA_017304275.1 Hyphomicrobiales bacterium
GCTGCCGGTCGTCAGCCGTTCCAGCGTGAGGTCATGGAAGACCAGCGGCGAGCCGTCGGCTGCGGGCTGCAGGTCGCACTCGATGCCGTAGCCCTTGGCGATGGCCGCCTCGAACGCGGGGCGCGTGTTCTCGACGATGCCGTTGCCTGCATCGTGCAAGCCGCGGTGGGCGATGGGGCGCAGGAAAGCCTGACGGTCGAGCATGGCGCGCTGGGATGAGATATGCCGTTATGTCGTCAAGGTTCGGACCGGCGAGTGGGATCCTACGCGGAGATGGCGATGGTAGCATCGACCTCAACGGCGGAGCCGAGGGGGAGACTCGAGACGCCGACTGCGGCGCGCGTGTGGCGTCCCTTGTCGCCCAGCACCTCGACCATGAGATCGGAAGCGCCGTTCACGACTTTCGGGTGGTCGGTGAAGGCGGCCGTGGCGTTGACGAAGCCGGTCAGGCGCAGCACCTGAACGATACGGTCGAGGTCGCCGAGCGCGGCCTTGGCCTGAGCAAGGATGTTGAGCGCGCACAGGCGTGCGGCCTGCTGGCCGGCTTCGATGCCGACCTCATCGCCCAGGGCGCCGGTCACGATCCTGCCGTCCGCGCCCTTGGAGATCTGCCCCGAGATGAATAGCAGGTTGCCGGAGATCGCATAGGGCACGTAGTTGGCCACCGGGTTCGGCGCCTCGGGAAGTGTGATGCCGAGCGCGGCGAGGCGCGCCTCAATGGTGCCGGTCATAGGTCGTCTCCGGTATCGGGTTGACGGGCGGGTGCTTTTCGGTGCATCCGGCCCCAGAATGGTCGGGGTTTCTTGTTACCTGCCCGATCGGACTTTGCAATGGTCAGCCCGTGCCCTAGATTCGGTAGATGGTGGGACCTCACAGGGAGCCGCGGGCTCCCCTCGACGACAGGATGAGAAGAATGCGGGATCGTGCTCGGAAGAGGGCGGGAACTATTGCTGTGCGGGCTCTGGTCGTGCTCGGCGCGCTGTTCGGGCCGGGTGTTGCGGGCGCGGAACCCGCGCTCAAGGAGGTCGTGTTCGCCCCGCATCGGGCGGTGTACGATCTTTCCCTCGATTCCGCTCAGTCGGGTTCGGGCGTGGCCGGCGTCAACGGGCGGATCGTCTACGAGCTGAGCGGCAATGCCTGCGAGGGGTATGCGCAGAGCATGCGTTTCGTCAGCCAGACTCTCAATCAAGAGGGTGACGTCCAGACGACCGACCTCAGGACGTCGAGCTGGGAGGAGGTGCCGTCGCGGCGCCTGCGCTTCTCGACCAGCACGTTCCAGAACGAGATCGCGGCCGAGCAGACGCAGGGCGTCGCCAAGCGCACCCAGGGAAGCGGACCGGCGACGGTTGCCCTGGTGAAACCGGAAAAGCGCGAGGCGAAGCTTGCCGGCGACATCTATTTCCCGATCCAGCACTCGATGGCGATCATCCAAGCGGCGCGGGCCGGGCGCACGATCCTGGCCGCGGACCTGTTCGACGGGTCCGAGACCGGCGACAAGATCTACTCGACCTCGACGGCGATCGGCCGTCAGTTGAAGCCGGGGACGGGGCCTGTGGTGTCGCTGGCCAAGGGTACGGCCGATCTCGACCGCGTGCCGTCGTGGCCGATCTCGGTCAGCTATTTCCCGGCGACGCAGGGGCCGGGCGATACGGTTCCGCTCTATGAGATGAGCTACCGGTTCCATGACAACGGCGTGACCAGCTCGCTGCGCATCAACCACGGCGACTTCGCCATCAAGGGCGAGCTCAAGGAGCTGACGTACTTCGAGCCTTCGCCCTGCAAGAATCCGACGCCGTAAGATCAGCACGAAAGCTGTCATCTCGGCCAAGTGGCGGCGCGACAGCGGTGCCACGCAGAGCCGGGACCCAGGGAAAAATAGCTCTAGACCAGCGTTTCAGATCAGGCTCTGGGTCCCGGATAAGGCTTCGGCTACGCCTTCGCCTTTCCGGGATGACAGTTGAGAGCGCGTACCTGCCTCTCACGTGCTCCACAGCCAGGCCGCACCGCGGACGCCGCTGGCGTCGCCCCATTTCGGCGGGCGAATGTCGATGTTCTTCACGTCGGAGAAGACGAACGGCGCGGCGAGGCGCGGCAACTGCTCGTAAAGGTGCGGCAGCTTCGAGAGCCCGCCGCCGAGGACGATGACCTCGGGGTCGATGAGGTTGATGATCAGGGCGATGCCGCGGGCGAGGCGGGAGGCGTGCCGCTCCAGGCTCGTCTGAGCGGCGGGCTCCCCGAGTTTGGCGCGCGCGACGATCTCGTGCCCCGATACCAGCTCGCCGGTTCGGCGCTGATAGTCCGCCGACAACCCGGTGCCGGACGCCCACATCTCCATGCAACCTTTGCGTCCGCACCAGCACGTGGGGCCGGGGTGCTCGTCCGGCTCGCTCCACGGGAGCGGGATGTGGCCCCACTCGCCGCCGATCCCACGCGCGCCTTCGAGCACGCGGCCATCGATCACGATTCCGCCGCCGCAGCCGGTGCCGACGATGATGCCGAACACGGAGCGGGCGCCTGCCGCGGCGCCGTCCACGGCTTCCGACAGCGCGAAGCAGTTGGCATCGTTGGCCATGCGGACCGGACGGGCGAGCGCGACCTCGAGATCCTGGTGCAGAGGCTGGCCGTTGAGCCAGGTCGAGTTGGCATTGCGGACCAGCCCGTTGACCGGCGAGAGGGAGCCCGGCATGCCGATGCCGATGCTGGCCGCGTCTCCGACCTCCGCTTCGAGGGCGCGGATGATGTCGATCAGGGCGGCCACCGTGTCGCGGGAATCGCCCTGCGGCGCGATGATGCGCATGCGCGCGACCTCCTCGCCGTCGGATGCCAGAACGCGGCCCTCGATCTTGGTGCCGCCGAGGTCGATCCCCATGCGCAGTCCGGTTGCGCCTGCCGGATCCTTCATGCAGTTTCCTCGATGCCGAGGGCGCGCGCGAGTGCGGCGCGGGCCGGGGCGACACTCTCGGGTGGAATGGCTTTCGATGCCGTGAAAACGAGAAGAAGCGACTCGTCGGCGAGCAGATGATCGAAGACCG
>JAFKKW010000549.1 GCA_017304275.1 Hyphomicrobiales bacterium
CGCCGGTCGCAACCTGCAGCTTCTTGCGCAGCTTGCAGATGAACACGTCGATGATCTTGAGCTCGGGCTCGTCCATGCCGCCGTAGAGATGATTGAGGAACATCTCCTTGGTGAGGGTCGTGCCCTTGCGCAGCGAGAGCAACTCCAGCATCTGGTATTCCTTGCCGGTGAGGTGCACGCGCTGGCCGTTGACCTCGACCGTCTTGGTATCGAGGTTGACCCTGAGGTCGCCCGTCTCGATGACCGACTGTGCGTGCCCTTTCGAGCGACGCACGATGGCGTGAATGCGTGCGACGAGCTCATCCTTATGGAACGGCTTCGTCATGTAGTCGTCGGCGCCGAAGCCGAGGCCGCGCACCTTGTCCTCGATCTGAGCAAGACCTGACAGGATCAGGATCGGCGTCTGGACCTTGGCCACGCGGAGCATCTTCAAGACCTCGTAGCCGCTCATGTCGGGCAGGTTGAGGTCCAGAAGAATGATGTCGTAGTCGTAGAGCTTGCCGAGATCCACACCCTCTTCGCCGAGATCCGTGGTGTAGCAGTTAAACCCCTCGGACTGGAGCATAAGCTCGATGCTTTGCGCAGTAGCGCTGTCGTCCTCAATCAGAAGGACCCGCATGCTAATTCCCTCTTCCTTGCCCCATCACAAGGCGCGCCGCCCATTGTTAATATAACGCTACCGCTGGCTGGATAACCGAGCCCGAACTCTCATTACAAAAGTAACGATCACAGGTTAACAAAACCTAATTTCCGTTTCGGAACACTTCAAACGGATGCGTGGCTCGATTTGGCCCACGCGAAACAACGCTTACCGTTTCGCTCCGATACGCCGGAGCGGTCCCGACCGGGGAGAACACAGACCTCGCTCCCGCGCGGCCCCAGATCACTGCGCCGCCCGGTACCCCCGCCAAATCCGCGACCTTGGGGATATGCCCGAAGCACGAATCAAGAGGTACCAGAATTCGCCCGCTAGCCCTAGGCCCGGAAAACAACTACAACGGTCAAGCAACGTAAAAACTTAGCAAACATAGCCAAAGCGTTGCTTTACCGCAACTTAACATGAATGTGGCACGGTAAACTTGTAAGCTGCGGGACCTTCAGCGGGCCCTGGCCGCCATCAGGCCGGCAGGGTCGGACCGGGACGAGAGCACCGCCCTCCCGAAACAGCGGGATGGCACGCTTTTTGAGTGCTTCGGTTCCAAGTGATTTGTGTGAGTAGGGGTACGGACGATGAAGGCACGCGAGACAGCCCTGAGACTGAAGCGCTTCGAGCTGGATGAAAAGGCCCGCAAAGTCGCCGATCTCGAGCACATGATCCGCGAGTTCGAGGCCATTTCGTCGGATCTCGACCGCCAGATCCAGGCCGAGGAAGACCGCACCGGCGTCAAGGACATCAAGCACTTCGCTTACTCGACGTTCGCCAAGTCGGCGGCCCTGCGCCGCGACAACCTCCGCGCGTCGATCGGCGAGCTGCGTGCCAAGCTCGAGGCCGCGCAGCAGGAGGTCGACGACGCCAGGCAGCAACTGGACCGTGCCGCCTCCGACCAGCCCCGCGAGATCACGCGCTCCCGCCGCCGCAACGAGCGTCCGGCCGGGTTTGCCCTGCGCTGATCTTCGGCACCGCCGCCGACCGTCCACAACCCTGCGCCCATCCGCTCGTGCATGAGCGGGCGGGCGACTTGCGCTCGCCCCTTTCCCGTGCCAATCGCTCGAGATAGGGAGCGGCCGTCCGCCCCCGGAGCGACACCGCCAGGGAGCTGCGCGCGCCCAGCCGTCGAGGCATCCACGGGCCCGCGCCGAACGCAACAATGCGCCGGAAGCATCACGCGACGATCTTTGCAGCGCTGACCCTCGCCGGCACCGTCCCCGGATGCTCGGGCGCGCCGACCCTCCCCGACGTCTCGCTCCCGGTTCCGAAGGAAGCATCCGCTGCCGACGCCGGCGTTCCGAGCACCACCACCGCGCTCCAGGGCGGCCCGCTCCCACAGGATCTGGTTGCAGCCACACCGACTGAAGTCTACACGCGCGTCGCGCGAGGCGTCTTGTCCTGCTGGTTCGGCGCCGCGGGGCCGTTGAAGGCGGCCTACATCTACCATGCCGAGGCGGAGCCGGCGTCCAAAGGCGGGGCGTCCGAGATCAAGATCATGACCCGTGATGCCGCGGCGGATGATCCGCGTGCGCTGCGCGCCTACCGCATCGTGTTCGCGCCGTCCGAGAACAAGACCCGGATCGAGATCGAGAATGTCCGCATTTCGGAGCCGCTGGCGACCCGATTGAGGTTGGATGTCAAACGCTGGTCCGCGGACGAGGTGGGCTGCGAGGATCCCGTCACCGCCGGCTGGTCGGCCGAGGAGGCCGTCGAGACCGGCGCCACCAATGCGAAGAAGAGCGCCGTCAAAAGCAAAAAGCCGTAGCGCCGGGTTGTACCCGCTCTACGGCCCCGTCTCACACGTCTTACCCGCCACGGCGCCGTGCCGTATGCCGGCACGCGTCGAGACAGGGCGACGATGGCTTGTCGCTCAGCTCCGGTAGTCCTGGATCCGCGTTGCCCGCAGCCCCGGGAGGCCATGCTTGTCGATCGAACGCTGCCAGGACAGGAACTCGTCCACGGTCAGCTTGTATCGCTCACAAGCCTCTTCGATGCTGATAAGACCTCCGCGCACGGCCGCCACGACCTCCGCCTTGCGGCGGATGACCCAGCGTTTCGTGTCCCGGGGCGGGAGATCGGCAACCGTCAACGGACTCCCATCGGGGCCGATAACGTAGCGCACACGCGCTCTCATCTGATGTTCGGTCATGATACTCGATACTGCTACTGACCAGCCGTAAAGCTATCCGATTTCTCTTAAACATGGCCTAAGCCATTGAGTAAACGTACTATAAAACTATGTACGAAATCACGCATCCTCGTTCGATATGGTTGACGGCCGTGGCAGACTGGCACACCGGCGGGCACCAATGGCCCGGTGCAGGCCCCCTGGCTGGCTTGCATAGGGGATGATCTGCCCTTTATGTTG
>JAFKKW010000550.1 GCA_017304275.1 Hyphomicrobiales bacterium
AGAACTCGTGGCTGAACGTGATAGTCGAAGGCCACAGCGTGCGCTGGTCGGCCGAGTTGGAGAACATCAGCACATCGAGCGAAGTGAACGGCTGCGTGTTGACGGTCTTGGAGCGGGTGCCATCCCACATGCCAATGCGCATCGTGCAGGCCGCAAGCGCGTTGATTTGCTGCTTGAAGGAATTGAGCGTGCCGTTCTTGCCGCCGGTTACCGGAAAGCCCATGGCGCGGATAAAACCAGTCAGCGTGTCTTCAATCTCGATGGTGGGCGAGTTCTGCCGGATGGCTTCGCTGCAGGTGTGAAGAAGCAAGAGACGCGCGCGCGAGCCGAACGGCAGCGGCTGGTCTATCCAGGTGCCGTCGGTCGGAGATGCCAGCTTGCCGGCGGTGATGCTCAGCTTCATTTTACCCTGCGTGCGGGTCCATTCGCGCACTTGCATGGGCTGCTTGGTGTAGGGCAGCGAACACAGGGCCAAGACCGAGTGGATATGGCGGAGGTTGTCGCGCGCGGCACCTCCTCTTTCGGTTATTTCATGGCGGGTGGCGATGCGCCGACGCGCACCGTGTTCGACCTCGTCCAGCGTAACATCGAGCCTGATCGTGGACGATCCCTTGGGAAGCGGCCAGCCGTTCGAGGAGATCTCCGTCACGAATATCATGATCGAGGTGGAATGCGCCGTCAGCCATGACTGGTACAATCCCTTGAACCGTACGGGCGTACAAGCGTACGGGTGTACAGGTGTTCGTCTCGGTCGCGTTTAGTGTTCACGGCGTCCATCCTCTATGAGATCGCGGGACTCCACAGGAAAGCCGTCCTTGCGCAAGGCGCGGGTGATGACATAGCGGATGGTCGTTTCATCCTCGGCGGCGCGTTTCCGGATGGCACTGATGAGGTAGACCGGCAAGTCTACCGCCATGCGGCGTACCGGCGATTGCGCCTGGGCCGTCGTCGCGCTCCCCTTCCCTCTTCTCCGAGATTGCGGTTGTTCGGCTTGCGGCGGTTGCTCCACTTTCGGCGCCCCAACTGCTTCAGGCGCGACCTCGCCCGTCGGCACCAACTGCTTGATGCCCTGCTCTTTGGCGTGTTGCTCGACAATCTTTGCCGTTTGGTCCAGTGCGAGATTGCGAAGCGCCGGTTTCGTCGTGGTCATGCTGCACGCCTTTCTTCATTCACACCCAAGGCCGCAAGAAGCTCCTCCAGAATGAGGTTGATTTCCCGCACGGCTTTCTGGATGGGCGGACGTGACTGGTCCGCATAATGCGGCGGGAGTCCGGTCAACCAAGTCTCAGGGAACGCGGCACGCGTATGCATAATGGTCTCAAACCGCAGCAGGTTGCTGGCATCTATCTGGTCGATGACGTGGGCTTGATGCGTCTGGAGCAATGCCGGCACCTCATTTAGCAAGATGCGATGCAGGATTGGCTTGCCGAGCTTGGCGCCGAGCGCTTGCAGCTGCGCGGCGAGCTTGCTGGCTTCGACGATGTCGGGTTCCGAGGGCTTGGAGGGGGTAATGGTCAAGTGCGCGAAAGTCGCCATCAGCAACATCTGATGTGTCAGGCTTCCTGCCAGGTCGATGAACACGTAACCTGAACGGGTATTCCATACGTCGTTGATGAACTCTCCCAGGTCACCGTCAGGCCCCTTCTCGACCGTGAGGTTTGGAATGTTTCGCGCTGCTTCATTGGCGCTTTTGGTCGAAGTCGATGATTTGGACGTGCTGTCCCGTGTGCGCTAGGGCGGAAGCCAGCGCGAGACAGGATGTCGATTTGCCGACGCCCCCCTTCGGAGAGACGAATGAGATGATGGTAGGCGGGGTCGAGGTCATGACCTGATGCTGCGGGTACGCGATGGGTCTGTCCAGCGTCGCCGCCCATCCGGTGGGCAATCAAGTGATGGGGGTGTGCTCTTTCTGACAGAGGTACGCTTGTACACTTGAACAGATGTACAAGCGTAGACCTGAACAGGCGTACGCCTGTACGGACTGGAGATGGCCGAAAGGCGTGGAGAAGCTGAAGCGTACACCCGTACGCCTGCACACGCGTACGGGTGTGTAAGTGTACATGCGAACAGTTGAACGCCTGTACATGTCAATGCGTACAGATGTTCATGTGTACATGCGTACGGTCTGACCAACCTCGCGGCGGCTTCAGGCTTTGTTTCCGCTGCGGGGGTAGGGGAGCGCGGGACCTGAGAAGAGTAGGTTGCCGGGTGTTGAAAGCAAACGGGAGCCGAACGGCGCAGGTGTGGGAGCAACGCCCCCGAAGGAAAAGGTCAACCATCATCGCACCCGCAGGCGCCGCAGTGCTCTGGGTGAAAAATCTATGGTGTGAGTAGTACGGCGCCACTCGAAAAGAGGGCCGAGGTCGAAAACGGCCACAGTCGCGCCTTACAGTTCCCCGAGCTAATGGAGGGCGTGCGATGAACAATTTCTCACGGCGCGGGCTTTTCAGCTTCTTCTCGGGTCTGGGTGGTGCGGTTCTCATAGGCCGCAATGTGTCGGCTGCGGATGCTGTGTCAATCGTGGCGACGGCACCGGTGAAGGCCGCGGTTCAGACGACGGCCGTGCAGACGGTCGGAGGCGCGCGGTACGCCGCGATGTGCAAGGCACTGGAGCGTGAAGTCAGCCAGGACGCTTTTGAGGCGTGGTTCGTCGGAATGCAATTCGAACGGTATGTCGGCACGACGCTCACCGTATCCGTGGCGGTTAAGTTCCTGAAGAGATGGGTGGAAGCGCATTATAGCGATGAACTTCTGCGTTCGGCTCGCGTCGCCTATCATTCCATTGACCGCATCGACATTCTTGTTCGACCGCCCCCCGCTTCGATAAGAACGGTATCCGCGGAGTGACCGGGTCTTAATCGGCACTATGATCACCTTCGGCACAGCAGCCGATCAGGAGGGCCGTGGACGTGCCGATCTGGGCGCAGCCATACAAATAAAATCCCGTTGCTAAGGTGATATTCACCTGCATCGACAGCAGGTCAGCGGGGCCATATCCGCTCGCCAGCAGGGAGATGCCAATAACCACTCCCGTAGCGCCCCCGTGAACGACAAGCCCAATGAGCCATCGGATGAGGGTGGGCGGCGAAGGCTGGTTGGCAGCGGACATTCGGGCTCCAATCTGGAAATCGAACGCCGCCCGCAGTGGCATGTTCCTTCGCTGGACACAAATTTGCGTGCTGGGGCTTTAAGGCGGACGGCGCCATTAGGAGCCGAGCCGTTCAATCCATCCTTAGGGCTGAGGCGGTAAGTGCCGGCCCCGTCTATGCTGCCTCCCGTTGACCTTTGTTGGCACCCCGCATCCGAAGCAAACAGAAGAACACAAGCCACGGCATCGTGCCGCGGGCGTTGTTGCACCCAAAGCAGGCAGCCACTTCGTTCTCCATCGAGCGGCTACCGCGCTCCGAAAGCGGTTGCAGATGATCGATGGTGGCGCGCAATGGGTCGTTCCGATGGCTCCCCATCGCCATCGGTTGCTCACAATAGAAACAGCAGCCATCCTGCCGGCAGAAGAGAACGAAACGGCGTTGCCATCGTCCTGGTTGGCGGGCCATCAGCGCCCCGCCGGATCGAGTTTCACGACATTGTCCGGACAGGGGCGGGGACTGACCGCCAGCCTTCTGTTGGCGTAGAACGGATTGGCCCGGGCACGCGCTGAAAGCGCTCGGTCGGTGAGATAGTTTACACGCTTGAGGTGTTCGACGTCACCGTGCCGGACAAGGACCAACTCGTCAGGCTTCAGGGTCTCAAGCGGCCTGCGAAGTGAAGCTGTGAGGTAATCGAGAAGCTCCGCCTTGGATGACGGCGTCGTTCCGCCGAAAAACTGCTGGGTCGGGCTGTTGTTGAGCAAGCTCTGCCAGTCTCGGGAATAGATTTGCTTTAGCTGCGAGATGTCTTGCCAGAACGTCCAGACTCGCACGCCGTAGCCGCGCATCAGCGTGATGGCCGACCGCAGTTGCTCCAGTTCACCCAGCTGAGCCGCTTCATCGACCAGGAGTAAGGTCGGCACGGCAGGGGCCTGCTTGCGCCTTGCAATGGCCATGAGCACCGTGCCGAGCCAGAGTCGCAGCAAGGCCCCGTGAGAACGGAGTTTGTCGGGAGGTAGCACCAAGTAAAGCGTCATCGGCGCACCGTCTGTGATGTCGGTCACGGCAAGCGTGCTGTTTGACAAGCAATCGCGCACCGGCCCATTGCGTAGGAAGCCGAGATGGGACGATGCGGTGGACAGGATGGAGTTGCGCGTCCGGTCGCTGCCGAATTGGCTGGCAAGCAGCTGCGGACGAGAAGATGGCTTTCTGATCTCCTCGAGCGCGGCTTCAAACGTGCGCGGGATTTCGCCTGCGGCCGCAACGTTGTCGCGGACCACGCCAAGTGTCGCTTCCTTGAACAGGTCATGCGGCTCTGAAAATTGCTCGGCAATCAGACTTGCCATCAAGGCTTCTGCCCGTTCATCCCAGAACGGGTCGTTCTTGAATGTGCGTCCGGCCGTCAGACAGGACGCGATGGCAGCTGCATCGTCTTCCAATGTGGTCGAGAAGGCGGCAATCAGGTCGAGTGGGTTGAGCCGCCCCTTCATAGGGGCGTTCGTGATGTCAAAGGGGTCCAGCACATGAACCTCTTGGCCCAGGGCCTCACGGCAGGCCCCAGTGACGGCGTAGTTCTCGCCG
>JAFKKW010000551.1 GCA_017304275.1 Hyphomicrobiales bacterium
GCAGCGACAGGTTCATCGCGCGCTCGATTTCCTTCTCGGAGACTGGCTCACATGAGCGAAACCCAAACACCCGGCAGTCGCGGGCCGCGCGTGTTCGCAGCGGACGACCCCAAGATCGTCGGCGAGCCTGCGCAGTCGGTGGACGACGACCTCGTGTCAGAAGGCGCACTGCCTGCGACTGCGCAACGGTCGTCGGACGGCGCGAGCATCGGCGGCGTTTTTCTCTCGGCCGTGGCTGGACTGGTCGGACTCGCGCTGACGGCCAGCTTTGCGAGCTTCGTGTCGACGGCGCTGGCGCGCAACGACTGGGTGGGCTGGACGGCCACCAGCCTCGCGATCGTCGCCGTCGCGACGGCGCTCGTGATCGTGCTGCGCGAGATCGTCGGCCTCGTCCGGCTGGGGCGGCTCTCGCGTCTCAAACGCGACGCGGAGGCAGCGCTTCGCAACAAGGACATGGCGCTCGAGCGCGACACGGTGGCGGCACTCGTGGAGACGTTCCGCGGCCGGCGCGATCTTGCGTGGAACCTCGCCAGGCTCCGCGATCACACACGCGACGTGCGCGATGCGGGCGACCTCCTGAGGCTTGCCGATCGCGAGGTGATGGCACCGCTCGATGCGACCGCGCGGCGCCTCGTGCTCAAATCGGCGAAGCGCGTCTCGGTGGTGACGGCCATGAGTCCGATGGTGTGGATTGCGATGCTCTACGTCGCGATCGAGAATTTGCGGCTCCTGCGCGGGCTGGCCACGCTCTACGGCGGACGGCCCGGGGGGCTCGGCGCGCTCCGGCTCGCACGCATGGTCGTCACGCATCTGGTGGCGACGGGCGGCGTCGCGATGACCGACGACCTGCTCGGCCAGTTCCTCGGCCAGGATCTTTTGCGGCGCCTCTCGCGCAGGCTCGGCGAAGGCGTGTTCAATGGCGCGCTTACGGCCCGCATCGGAACGGCGGCGATCGAAGTCACGCGTCCGATCCCGTTCCTCGACGCAGAGCCGATCCGCGTCCGCGATCTGTTGCCGGAGTTGCTGCGGCGTACGAAAGCGGAGGCGGGCGCGGCGTAGAACTCGCGTCGGATCCAAGCAACGCATCCGCGGATAGAAGATTGCTGCGTGCCGCCGCTCGCTTATGCCGCAACCCGCTCGCGATCGCCGGCGGCTGCTTCCGCCCGCTGTGCTTGTGCGAGGCGGTCTTCCCATATCTCCGTGTGGCGCAGCGCGCGCAACACGATGGAGGCCGGCGCGCGGTCGTCCGGCGTCGACAGCACCGCGCTCATGGCGGGGCCGGCCTCTTGCGAGGTCAGCCAGTTGATCGGTCCGGACAGCACCAGGCCCAGAACGACCGGCGACATCCAGATCAGAAGCCCCGGTGACGTTTCCCAGCAGACAATCGTGACGACGACGCCGACCAGCATGTGAGGCCAGTGGAAGCGGATCGCCTGCATGAGGTCCATGGCCGCGCCGTCGCGGCGCTGCGCTTTCCAACCTGCGTCGCGGCCCAGGAGAATCTGCAGCACCGACGAGGTCTGCGTCATCATCATGATGGGCGCAAACAGCATCGAGAAGAAGGTTTCCGTGGTGACGCCCGCAACAGCGCGGGGAATGCCGAACAGCTCGCGGGCGCGCTGCACACGCTTCATCTCGAGCGCGAGACCGAGCACCTTCGGCAGCAGAACGACGGCCATGGTGGCCAGGAAGAGGCGCATGGCGGCGCCCGGATCGATCACGGGCCAGATCGGAAAGAGCGTCTTGGCGTCGGTGAAATAGCTTGGCAGCAGTTGCTGGCCTTGCAGGGCCAGCACGAGACCGACGGCGAGCGAACCTGCCCAGATGGCGGATATGATGTACGACAGCGCGCCCATCAGAAGGTGCAGGCGGCCCATGCCGGGAACGCCCGACTTGGCGACCAGCGCCAGGTGCTGGATGTTGCCTTGCGACCAGCGGCGGTCGCGCACGATGAGATCGGTCAGCGCCGGCGGCATGCTCTCGAACGAGCCTTCGATCGACGGCGCCATGTGCACGCCCCATCCGGCGCGCTGGAGCAGCATCGCCTCGACGAAGTCGTGGCTCATGATGTGCCCGCCGAACGGCGGCGGTCCCGGAAGATGCGGGAGACCTGCCGCACCGGCGAACGCGGCCGTGCGGATGATGGCGTTGTGACCCCAGTAGTTGCCCTGGTCCTGGCTCCAGAAAGCCATCCCCGCGGCCGTCGACGGACCGTAGATGTTGGCCGCAAATTGCATGAGCTTCTGTAGCAGCGTCTCGCCGCCGATCAGCTTGGGCACGGTCTGGATGAGGCCCGCGGAGGGATCCGCCTCCATGGCGCGCGCGAGGCGCACCAGCGCGACGCCGGACATCACGCTGTCGCCGTCGAGAATGACGAACGTCTCGTAGGCGGCGCCGAAACGCTCCACCCAATCCTTGATGTTGCCGGCCTTGCGGGCGGTGTTCTCGATGCGCCGACGGTAGTAGATCCGGAACTCGCCGCCGAGCTTACGCGCGAGGGCGGCGTAAGCCGCTTCCTCCGCGGTGCCGGCGTCGGCGCCGCGCGTGTCGGACAGCACGAAGACGTCGAACGAGCCGGCCTTGCCGAGCGAGGTCAGCTCCTCGGCGATCGCGGAGATGGTGCCCGCGATGCGCGCCGGATCCTCGTGGTAGACGGGAAAGAGAAGCGCACAGCGTTTCTCGAGCGGGCCGTCGGCGTCGGGGATGGCGATGGTGTCGGCCTTCTCCCCGGCAAAGAGCGGCAGGAAGCCCAGCGCTGCCGAAAGCGTACCGACCGATATCCACGCGAACGTCACGGTCGACAACACGAGGAAGAGAAGCTGGAACGGCGTCATCTGCACGAACGACAGCACGCCATAGAGCTCGTAGGCGAAGGCAAACGTCATTAACGCCGCGCCCAGGAAAACCGCCGTGCGCGGAATGCCGGGACCTCTCCGGCGGGGCAACCGTCATCGATGTCGACTCCGTTCTTTTCCCACGCCGCTCGCTGACCCACGTCGGCATCGCACCGCT
>JAFKKW010000552.1 GCA_017304275.1 Hyphomicrobiales bacterium
GGGCTCACGCATTGCCCGAATGGCTCGCCGCCGCCGAGCCCCGCCGCGCCGGCTCGGCCGTATGATCGGCAACTCATGATCTTCCCCGACATCACGGCGGATCTGATACAGCGCATGCCGGAGCTGCGCGGCCGCCTGTCCGCCAATGTCTCGCTGGCCGACATCACATGGTTCCGCGCCGGCGGTCCCGCCCAGGTGCTCTTCTCGCCTGCCGACGAAGCCGATCTCGCCTATTTCCTGAAGCACAAGCCGGGCGACCTGCCGGTGTTCGTCATCGGCCTCGGCTCGAACCTGCTCGTGCGCGACGGCGGTGTCCCGGGCGTCGTGATCCGCCTCGGTCGCGGCTTCGCCGAGATCAAGGTCGAGCCGAACCATCGCCTGCGCGCGGGAACCGCCTGCCCCGACGTGAAGGTCGCCCGCGCCGCAGCCGACGCCGGCATCGCCGGCCTCGCGTTCTATCGCGGTATTCCCGGCTCCATCGGCGGCGCGCTGCGCATGAATGCCGGCGCCCACGGCAGCGAGACCAAGGACGTGCTGGTCGAAGCCCGCGCCGTCGATCTCGATGGCAGCATCCACGTGCTGTCGCTGGCGGACATGGGCTTCACGTATCGCCACAGCGCCATCCCGCACGATTGGATCTTCACGGAGGCGACCTACCAGGGCACGCCGGGCGATCCGGCGGACATCCTGCGCGAGATGGACGCCGTCGCCGACTACCGCGAGCAGAACCAGCCCATCAAGGAGCGCACCGGCGGCTCCACGTTCAAGAACCCGCCGGGGCACAGCGCCTGGAAGCTGATCGACGAGGCCGGGTGCCGCGGTTTCCGCGTCGGCGGCGCGCAGGTCTCCGAGAAGCACTGCAACTTTCTGATCAACACCGAGGGCGCCTCCGGCGAGGACATCGAGCGCCTGGGCGAGACGGTGCGCGCACGTGTGAAGGCGACCGCGGGCGTCACGCTCGAATGGGAGATCATCCGCCTCGGGCGTCCGAATGAAGGCCACCCGGTCGGCGAAGCACTGGTAGAGACCGTCGGATCATGACCAACAAGCTTCCGCCCGCGCCGCCGCGCACGTTTGGCCACGTCGCCGTTCTGATGGGCGGGCTTTCTGCCGAGCGCAGCGTGAGCTTGAGGTCGGGCGACGCCGTTGCGGCGGCGCTCGAAGGCGAAGGCTATCGCGTCACCCGCATCGATGTCGGCCGCGACATCGCAAAACGGCTCGACGAGATCCGCCCCGAGGTCTGCTTCAACGCCCTGCACGGCCGCTTCGGCGAGGACGGTCTGATCCAGGGCATCCTCGAGACGATGGACATCCCGTACACGCATTCGGGCGTGCTCGCCTCCGCGCTCGCGATGCACAAGGAGAAGGCCAAGGCGATCATGAAGCCGGCCGGCGTGCCGGTCGCCGAGGCGAAGCTCGTCTCGCGCGCCGAGGCCGCCGAGGCCCACGCGCTCCCGCCGCCCTATGTCGTGAAACCCGTCGACGAGGGTTCGAGCGTCGGCGTGCTCATCGTCCGCGCCGGCACCAACGACTGGGCGAAGCTCATCCGCGACGGTGGCCCGGACGATCAGATCGTCATGATCGAGCGCTTCATTCCCGGCCGCGAGCTGACCTGCGCCGTCATCGGCGACTTCGCGACCGAGGTGATCGAGATCGTCCCACAGCAGGGCCTCCCCTTCTATGATTTCGAGGCCAAATACGCGCCGGGCGGCTCCCGCCACGAGCTTCCGGCCGATATTTTACCGAATGTTTACCAGTTGATCCGGAAATACACGCTGGCGGCCCATGCGTCGCTCGGCTGTCGTGGTGTGTCGCGCGCGGACTTCCGCTGGGACGACACGGCAGGGGGAACCGGCGAGCTGATCTGCCTTGAGGTGAATACGCAGCCGGGCATGACGGGAACCTCTCTGGTTCCGGAGCTGGCGGCGTATGCGGGCTGGTCGTTCGGCGAGCTCGCGCGATGGATCGTCGAGGACGCGAGTTGTTCGAGGTAGCAGAGAGCGGGACGAAACGGCAGCAGGCGCACGACGCGATCCTGCACACACCCGCTCACGGCCACATCGCGTCCGATCCGCCTGTCACGCCCAAAGGCCCCTACCAGGTCGAAGCCGGTTTGGAAACGAGCCCTGCGCCGCCCGCGCTCGCGCCCCGCAAGCCGAAGCGCGCGCGTCTTCTGCTCGCGGCCCTTTGCATCGGCCTCGCACTGGGCGCCGCCGAGGAAGCCATCCGCCACGCCGACCACGCACCGAAGATCGAGCGCCTTGCCCGGCTCATGGGCTTCGGCATCGATCAGATCACGCTGATCGGCCATCGCTACGCCTATGATCGCGATGTCTTCGATGCACTCGACCTCGCCAACGTACGCACCTTCGCCGCCCTCGACACCGCTGCCGTGAAAGCTCGCATCGAGCGGCTGTCCTGGATCGACACCGCCGAGCTGACGCGCGTTTTCCCGGGCCGTCTCGACATCCGCGTCACCGAGCGCAAACCCTACGCGGTGTGGTCGCGCGCCGACCGCTTCTACCTGATCGACAAGACCGGACGCGTGCTGGCCGCCGTCAGCGGCGAAACGTTGCCCGACCTTCCGCGGTTTGCAGGCGAGGGCGCCGCGACGGGCGCCGCCGAGCTTGCCCAGACGCTCGCCCGCTATCCGGAAGTTGCAAGCCGCCTGGCCGAGGCGGAGCGGATCTCCGATCGCCGCTGGCGACTGAAGCTCGCCAATCGGACCACGATCGAGCTTCCGGCCGATGACGAGGTGGCGGTTCTCGAGGATCTGACTCGCGATACCGCGCTCATGAAGCGCATCGCGGCCGGCGACACGACGCTCGACTTCCGCGGCCCTGGCCGCGTCGCCATCCGCTCCGAGCCGGAGGCGGCCGCGACGGCCTCCGCGCCCATGCCCGGCTCTTGACGGCGGGGAGAGCGATGGGGCGGGAAAAGACGAAGCAGAGGAGCGGATCGAAGCGCATCACCGCGGTGCTCGAT
>JAFKKW010000553.1 GCA_017304275.1 Hyphomicrobiales bacterium
GAGATCTTGTCGGCGCCCGTCTCTCCGTTCGAGATCGTGCTCGGCTATGTCGGAGCTGCGGCGACAAAATCCGTCATCCTGGGGCTCATCATCCTCATCACCGCCAGCCTCTTCGTACCGCTCCGCATTGCGCATCCGGTGTGGATGTTGAGCTTCCTCGTCCTGACCGCCGTTACCTTCTCCCTGCTCGGCTTCATCATCGGCATCTGGGCGGACGGGTTCGAAAGGCTGCAGATCATCCCGATGCTGATCCTGATGCAGCTGACCTTTCTCGGCGGCACCTTTTACTCGATTCACATGCTGCCGCCCTTCTGGCAGACGGTGACGCTGTTCAATCCCATCGTCTACCTGATCAACGGGTTCCGCTGGAGCTTCTACGAGGTATCCGACGTGAGCATCGGCGTTGCCGTCGGCATGACGCTGGTGTTTCTCACCCTCTGTCTCGCCGGCATCTGGTGGATCTTCCGCACCGGCTACCGCATCAAAGCGTAATCGCAAAGCCTTGAGAAACAGCCGGGCAGCCTGCATCTCCGGCGCAACGCCTCAGCCTCAGCCCCCGTCATTCCCGCCAAGCGAGGCGTCACTTTAGTGGCATGCCTTCGGCATGACCGCGCGCAGAGCGGGAATCCAGCGCAAGGCTCCTATCGCAATAGATCTTTTGTGCCTCAGCGACTCTTACGCTGGGTTCCGGGTCTCGTTCGCCTGCGCTCACGTCCATGCGAAGCATGGCCCCGCCATGACGCCCGGAATGACGGAGAAGGGAGCAATGGCCGGACGCAATGAGGGATCGTGCAGCGCGCCCCTCTCACCGCCGCTCGGAAAGCCCGGTCGCGATATCGCTCTCCTTCACGGTCCCCATCAGGATGCCGACGTATTGGCGCGCCCCTTCGAGCATGACGCCGGGATGCACGAGATTGGCGAGCGCGCCCGCCAGCAATGCATCGTGACCGAGCCCCGCACGGCCGATGGCGAGCAGCGCACGGTCCCGCGCATCGATCTCCGTTTTCACGGCCTCGGCATGCGCGGCGCTTTTCACGCCCTCGAACTCGGGCGTGACGAGGGCCAGCCCGTAGCGCTGACCGGCCAGAGCCGTCTGGACGTCAAACCCTGGCTCCGCGGGGACATCGGCAAACCGCGGCGCGCTCGCCTCGCGTGGGCCAGGCGCGTGATGCACGATCACAAACGCGTTGTAGAGATCGAGAAATGACGGCCGTCCCGTCTTGGCGATATCGGCTTCGATCCGCTCACAACCGCCGCGCCACAACCCGGCCTCGGGATCGTCCTCGCACGTCATGCGGACCGAATAGGCGCGCGGCAGATCCATGCGCCCCTGGATATCGGAAAGCCAGAACGCAAACCCGAGCCACGCGCCCGCGAGCGAAAGCGCGAGCACCAGCGGCCACCGTCGCCGGAGCGTGTGAAGCGATTGCGTCGCGAGCTGGGACAGGCTCTGCAGCATGACGCGGCGGAGAGTTCCACCGCCCTGCCGCCAAGACAAGCCCCCGCCGGTCATAAGGCTAAGGTGCCAGCCCCTGCGCCGGCGGCGGTGGCGCATCCGGATCGAAGACTTCCGCCATGGCCGCCGAGCCGTCGCGGCGATAGATATCGGGACGGAACGCAATGCGCCCGTCGGGCTCCGCCCAGGCGGTGATGTAGGTGAAATAGACGGGGACGGGCCGCGAAAGCTGGACGTCGAGTGCCTGCCCCATGTCGAGAACCGCCTGCACCTGTCCCGGATTTTCCCAGCCCGGCTCATACTTGGCGAGCCATTCAACGAGCTGGAACACGTCCTGCACGCGTACGCACCCGGCGCTGAACGCGCGCGAGCGCTGCTGGAACAGGGGCTTCATCGGCGTGTCGTGCATGTAGACGCCGTGCTCGTTCTGCATGTCGATGCGCACGAGGCCGAGGGCGTTCTGCGGACCCGGATCCTGCTTGAGCTTGATCACGCGCGAGTCAGCCAGCGACCAGTCGATCGAGGTCGGATCGATCTCAGGGCCGTTGAAATCGCCGCGCACCACCCGGATCTGCTCTTTCTGCAGGTAGTCCGGCTCGTTCACCAGCCGCGGAAAGACGTCGAGCTTGGCAACACTGTCGGGCACGCGCCAGTAGGGGAAGAAGTTCAAGTTGCGGATCGTGGCCTTGAGCACCGGCGTCTCGCGCCCGTTGCGTCCCACGATCACGCGATGGCGCAACACCGTCTGGTAGCGCTCCACGGCCTCGAGCTGGAAGGCCGGAACGTTGACGAGCACGTAGCGCTCTTCGGGCGGCGGCTGCACGAGATCGAGGATGCGGCCGTGGTTGAGCTTGAGCTGCGCCAGGCGTTCTTCCGCCGACACGTTGAGCGCCGCCAGCGTCGGTTGATCGACGCGGCCGTTCGTGCGCAGGCCGTTGTTTTCCTGAAACCGGACCACGGCCTGCTCGACGACCGAATCGTATTCGTAATCGTTGAAGCTCGATGAGCGAGGCATCTCGCCGGAGACCATCAGGCGGCGCCGCAGGTAGCTCACGCGCTCGTCGCTGTCGCCGGGACGGAGCATGCGATTGCCCGGGATCGCTGGCCAGCCGCCCTTGTTGACGATGCTTTCATAGCGCGCGATGGCGTTTTCGACCGCCGCCAGCATCTCGTCGCTGCGCCAGGGCACCTGGTTCGGGCGGAGATCGTTGAGATTGTCCTGGCGGGGCGGCGTCCGCTCGAGCGACGCGCGCTTGCCCGAATAGTCCGGCGAACCGAACGTCGTGATGCCTTCCCACCAGTTGCCGTCCTGGGCGGCGGCCGATGTGCCGGACCATGCGGTCGCGGCCGCAAGCAGGGCGAAACCGAAGCCGCGGGAAAGCGTCGTCAGCAGAGTCACCGGAGATCCAATCCTGTTCGCCGCAAAGAAGGCCCTTAGACGTGAACGATATGGCCAAACAAAGACCCCTTCGCAATGCGACCAAAGCAAACCCCCGGCAAAATAACGCCTTGGCGCAGCAGGTTAGG
>JAFKKW010000554.1 GCA_017304275.1 Hyphomicrobiales bacterium
CTGGTGTGAGGAACGACAGAAGGAGCCTCTAGCACTACCGACATTTGGTCGTGAGATTGCCGAGTTCGGAATACAGAAAGTCAAAAAGAAAGATGGAGTGAGGTACGTAGGAATCGCACTCAAATCCGATCTCGAGCTTGAGGAGGATAAGAAGCTGCCGGCCTTCAACGCGGTGGCTGCCTAGAGATAGGCAACGGAATTTCAGAAGGGCTCCCGAAAGGGAGCCCTTCTTGTTTTTTGCGGGCACCTCTTCGCGGAGGTGCTTTTTTTTGGATCGGCATCGTCACGCGACCGTGCGGAGGAAAGGTAAGCCCCGGAAGGTGCACAGCATCCCGCACACACAGGAATAAGTCTTGGCTGTCCGCGGGAAAAGCACACAATCGCCCATTGAACGATGGTCGAAGATTGCGCGCAATTACGCCGGTGTTCCGACAAAAGGCGAATGGACACTCGAATATAATTTCTGATTTGTGCCCGCGAGGCGGCGCTTATTCGCCTCTGACAAAAGCAATTTGGGAGAAACGCCATGCAACGTAGACACCCCCTTCGGGGCGTCAACGCGAGCCTTTTTGCGGCCGCTTCGACTTTCGCGCTTGCTGCTTTCGGGACCGGTTTCGCGGCTCATGCGGAGACGGCGACCAGCAAGCCCGTGACATGGGAGGACATCCTCAACGACGAGAACACCACCGGCGATGTGGTGAACTGGGGCATGGGTGTGCGCAACCATCGCTACAGCACGCTCGACCAGATCAACACCAGCAACATCGGCCAGATGAAACCCGCCTGGTCGTTCTCGTTCGGCGACGAGAAGCAGCGCGGTCAGGAGACGCAGGCGCTGGTCCACGACGGCGTCATCTACGTCACCGCCTCCTACTCGCGCGCGTTCGCGCTCGATGCCAAGACCGGCAGAAAGATCTGGTCCTACTCGCACCGCCTGCCGGACGACATCCGTCCCTGCTGCGACGTCGTCAACCGCGGCGGCGCGCTCTACGGCGACAAGTTCTACTTGGGCACGCTCGATGCCGGCATCGTCGCGCTCGACCGCAAAACCGGCAAGGTGGTGTGGTCGAAGAAGTTCGAGGACCACACCGCCGGCTACACGATGACCGGCGCTCCCAGCATCATCAAGGACCAGAAGACCGGCAAGGTGCTCCTGATCCACGGTTCCTCGGGCGACGAGTTCGGCGTCGTCGGCCGCCTCTACGCGCGCGATCCCGACACCGGCGAGGAGATCTGGATGCGTCCGCTCGTCGAGGGCCACATGGGCCGCTTGAACGGAAAGGACTCGACACCGACCGGCGATCCCAAGGCGCCGTCGTGGCCGAATGCCAAGGACGGCCAGAAAGTCGAGGCTTGGAACCACGGCGGCGGTGCGCCTTGGCAGACCGCGACCTATGACGAGAAGACCAACACCATCGTCATCGGCACCGGCAACCCGGCGCCGTGGAACTTCCACTACCGCTCCGGCCCGAACGGCGACTGGAAGCCCTACGACAGCCTCTTCACGTCGGGTCAGGTGTACATCGAGCCGTCGACGGGCGAGCCGGTGGGCTTCTTCCAGCACACGCCGAACGATGCGTGGGACTACTCGGGCAACAACCCGATCACGCTGTTCGAGATGGAAAAGGACGGCAAGACCATCCGCGCCGGCGCCCACGCCGACCGAAACGGCTACCTGTTCATCACCGACCTCGACAAGCTGACGGCGCGCGACGGCAAGATCTCGAAGCAGGCCGGGTCCGCGCTCGGCATCTATCCGATGGTCCCGGACATCTCCTGGGCCACCAGTTGGGATCTCGCCTCCGGTCGCCCGAACGAGGTCGAGGGTCAGCGTCCGCCGGCGCCGGCCGCGGGTGAGAACAAGGGCAAAGTCATCCAGGTGACGCCGAACTTCCTCGGCGGCACGAACTGGATGCCGATGGCCTACAGCCAGGACACCAAGCTGTTCTACATCCCGACCAACGACTGGAAGGAAGACTACTGGACCGAGAACATCACCTACAAGAAGGGCGCCGCCTATCTCGGTCAGGGCTTCCGCATCAAACGCCAGTTCGACACCCACGTCGGCGTTTTGCGCGCCATGGATCCGACCGACGGCAAGATCGTCTGGGAGCACAAGGAAGCCATGCCGCTCTGGTCGGGCGTGCTGGCAACCAAGGGCGGCTTCGTGCTCACCGGAACCAGCGACGGCTACGTGAAGGCGTTCGACGCCAAGGACGGCAAGGAGCTGTGGAAGTTCCAGACCGGCTCGGGCGTGGTCTCGCAGCCCGTCACCTGGGAGATGGATGGCCGCCAGTACATCGGCCTCGCATCGGGTTACGGCGGTGCCGTTCCGCTCTGGGGCGGTGACATGGCCGACCAGACCAAGCAGGTGAGCCAGGGCGGATCGTTCTGGGTGTTCGAGGTGCCGCGCACGACGGCTTCGAACGACTAGGTCCCACCTCGAGCGGGTGTTCGTTTCTCTCCCGCCCGCTTGACCTCGGGGCAGCCGGCCTTGGCCACGTTGGGCCGGCTGCCCGTTTTCCCGGAGCAGTCTCATGATCGACCACACGCGCATGCGTGCGCTGAGGCACGTCGTCGTCGCGCTCGGCATCATCCTCGCCGTGGACGCGGCGCCGGTGCAGGCCGGAGCGCAGGACTATCCTGTCATCGTCAACAGGGAGGAGCGTCCCGATCCCTGGATCGTCAACGGATGCACGATCGCGCCGAAAACGAGTTGCGAGGGCGCGGATCTGCGCCACGCCGAGCTCAAGGACGCCAACCTGCAAGGCGCCAACCTCAAGGGTGCCCAGCTCGCACGGGCCGATCTGCGCCATGCGAACCTGCAGGGCGCCGACCTGAGCGGCGCCAATCTCGACGGCGCCCGGCTGCAGATCGCCTTCATGCAGGGTGCCAAGCTCGCGCACGCGACGCTGAAGGGCGCCGACCTCTCGTTCGTCCGCATGAGCAAGGCCGATTTCTCAGACGCGGACCTCACGGCGG
>JAFKKW010000192.1:0-938 GCA_017304275.1 Hyphomicrobiales bacterium
GCCTCGATGATGATCCGGCGAAATCGGGCGCGATTTGCCTGTCGCTCACCTGCCTTCGACGGATCTTCGCAGGCGGCGGCCGGAGGTGCCGATCCTGATGGGCATCGGCAACGTCACCGAGCTTACGGATGCCGATACGACCGGCATCAACGCGATCCTGATGGGGTTGTGCTCGGAGCTCGACATCACGGCGGTGCTTGCGGTGCAGGTCAGCCCGCACTGCCGCACGGCGATCCGCGAGTTCGACCGCGCGCGGCGGGAATTCTACGCGGCGAAGAAGGCGGGCTCGCTGCCGCAGGGCTTCGGGGGCGGACTGATGGCGCTGCGCGACCGGCGGGGGTTCGCCACCACGCCGGAGGAGATCCGCACGCTGGCACCTCTGATCCGCGACGCGAACTACCGCATCGAGGTCGCCGAGGACGGGATCCACATCTACAACAAGGCCGGGCATCACGTGTCCGACGATCCGTTCCGGCTGTTCCCGCATCTCGACACGCGGGCGGATGCCGGTCACGCGTTCTATCTGGGCGTCGAGACGGCGCGAGCGGAGATCGCGTACCGCCTCGGCAAGCGCTATGCGCAGGACGAGCCGCTGGAGTTCGGCGTGGTCGCGGAGACCAGGGGCTCCGCCGACGATGCGCACCTGATGAAATTCAAGGAAGCCGGCTCGACGCTGAAGAAAGGCGAGAAGGCAGAGAAAGGCTAGAGCATTTTCCGATCATACGGATGCGCACCCTTTTTCACCCTCCCCGTGACGGGGAGGGTGGCGCCGTCGTGGCGGAGGCACGCCTCCGGCGTGACGGCGCCGGGTGGGGTGAACCCAGAAAACCAACGTAGGTTTCTTGGCATCCCCCCACCCCTGACCCCTCCCCGCCCGGGGGAGGAGAACCACGGCGACACCGTATGATCGGAAAATGCTCTAGCGTGAGCGGGGAAGC
>JAFKKW010000192.1:1012-24912 GCA_017304275.1 Hyphomicrobiales bacterium
CGTCAAGGCGTGATGGCGACTTTCAGCACGCCGTCGCGCTGGTGGCCGAACAGGTCGTATGCCTGCTCGATCTGATCGAGCTTGAAGCGGTGCGTGACCAGGCCGCCGAGGTCGACGCGGCCGGAGGCGACGACTTGCATCATGCGCCGCATGCGTTCCTTGCCGCCGGGGCATAGCGTCGAGCGGATCTGCTTGTCGGCGAGCCCGGCGCCAAAGGCGTCGAGCGGGATCTTGAGATCGGTGGAGTAGACACCGAGGCTCGACAGCGTGCCGCCCGGACGCAGCGCGCGCAGGCCGGATTCGAACGTGCCCTGGGTGCCGAGTGCCTCGATCGCGACATCGACGCCGCGGCCGTCCGTCAGGCGCATGATGGCGTCGACCGGGTTGTCGGCCTTGAAGTCGATGACGTGGTCTGCGCCCATGCGTTTCGCCATCGCCATGCGCGCGGGCACGGCGTCGACGGCGATGATGGTCGTCGCGCCCATCAGCCTGGCGCCCGCGGTGGCGCAGAGGCCGATCGGGCCTTGGGCGAAGACGGCCACCGTGTCGCCGATCCTGACGCCGGCGGTTTCGGCGCCGGAGAATCCGGTCGACATGATGTCGGGGCACATCAGTACCTGCTCGTCCGACACGCCCTCGGGTATTACCGCGAGGTTGGCCATGGCGTCGGGGACGCGCACGTACTCCGCCTGGCAACCGTCAATGGTGTTGCCGAACTTCCAGCCGCCGATGGCTTTCCAACCATGCCTAGTTCCGGCGCCGTCCTGAGCGCCGCAGCCGCAGAGACACGCGTTGCTCCAGCCCGACGGTGTGATGGCGCCGGCGATGACGCGCTGGCCCTCCGCGAAGCCTTCGACGCCGGAGCCGAGTTTCTCGATGATGCCGACGGGCTCGTGGCCGATGGTCAGCCGCTTCTCGACGGGATACTCGCCTTTGAGGATGTGAACATCGGTTCCGCAAATCGTCGTGGTCGTTATGCGGACCAGAGCATCGGTCGGCCCGATCTCAGGCACGGGCTTCTCGTCGAGGACGATACGGCCCTTCTCAACGAAAATCGCGGCCTTCATCTTCTGTGCCATGGTTCGCCTCCGTCGCTCGTCGACTAGATCGATGCCGGCACTTTGGGCAGCGGAAACCGGCTGCGCTTTGATCCATGACAAAGAACGCGGTGCCGAGGCGCGCGTGCCTTCATGGTCAAGAAAGCCTGAACGTCAGTCGTCATCATCCTCGTCGCAGGGTATCGGATATTCGACGTCCGGATAGATGCAGCTATCGTCCTGGATCGTGGCGCGCGCGTCGGGCGTGGGGCCCGCGAAGATGCCAGCCATCACAGCGATCAGACATATCCGTTCGATGACGCGGCGCACGAGCGACCGTTCCTGGCAATGCGGATGCGCACCACTGTACGACAAAGACGGCTGCGGCAGAAGTCAGGGCGTGCGATCGTATGTCCTTCGCGTGTCGTGAATTTTCTTGGCGAGGATTTGCCTGCGTCATATTTTTGCTCGAGAGTCCGGACGTCCGAGGGCTCCCACGTCTCTGTGCCTGTGCGCTAGGCCCTCTCCCGCGGGTCAGGATTTCACAGCAAGAAACGGACTGCCCCGACGCTCGGCACCATGTAGTTTGCGCGTTCGGTTCAACCTCGAGGAAGCACATTCCGATGACGATCAAAGCCTGGGCGACAGCAGCAGCAGACAAGCCGCTCGAGCCGTTCGAATACGATCCGGGGCCGCTCGGTGCCGACGACGTGGAGATCGCCGTGGAAACCTGCGGCATCTGCCATTCCGACCTCTCCATGATGCAGAACGAGTGGGGGATCACGTCCTATCCGCTCGTGCCGGGTCATGAGATCATCGGTCGCGTTACGGCGCTGGGGTCCAATGCCAAGGGTCTCAAGATCGGCCAGCGTGTCGGCGTGGGCTGGGCGTCGTCGAGCTGCATGCATTGCCAGCCGTGCCTCAATGGCGACCAGAACCTTTGCGCGACCCACACCGGGACCATCGTCGGACGGCATGGCGGTTTCGCCGACAAAGTGCGCGCGCAATGGCCGTGGGCGATTCCGATCCCGGAGGATCTCGACGCAAAGGATGCGGGGCCGCTGCTATGCGGCGGCGTCACAGTGTTCACGCCGTTCCGCGCGTTCGGCATCCGGCCGACCGACCGAGTCGGAGTTGTCGGCATCGGCGGCCTCGGGCATATGGCGCTCAAGTTTGCGCACGCCTGGGGATGCGAGGTGACGGCGTTCACGTCGACGGATGCCAAGGCCGCCGAGGCGCGCGCGTTCGGGGCGCATCACGTCGTCAACACGCGCAACGACGATGATCTCAAGCGCATTGCGGGCACGCTCGACCTGCTGCTCGTCACCGTGAACGTTCCCCTCAACTGGCCTGCCATGCTCGGGACGCTGCGTCCCAAGGGGCGGCTGCATGTCGTGGGGGCGGTGCTCGAGCCGATTCCGGTTGCGGCGTTCCCCCTGATCATGGGGCAGAACAGCCTCTCCGGCTCGCCGAACGGCGCGCCGGTGACGTCTCAGCTCATGCTCGAATTCTGCGCGCGGCACAAGATTGCACCGATGACCGAGCACTTCCCGATCGCGAAGGTCAACGACGCCATCCAGCATCTGGCCGACGGCAAGGCGCGCTACCGTATCGTGCTCGACGTAGCGGCCTAGGGCTGGGTATGCAGCAATTCGACGATGCTCATCGCGAGCGGAAACCGCATCCCCAGGCGTACAGGTCTTCCTCGTCGGGCGGTACGACGGTGCCGTAATGGCCGACGAACGCCCGATAGCCGGCATTGAACGTCGGCGAGACGGCGGTGATGACGGGCTTGTCGAGCAGGGCTGCGGCGGCGAATGCCGAAAGGAGGCCGCCGCGCTCCGCCTCGAGCTTTCCGAACTTGCTCAGCACGACGACATCGCACGCCGCCATGTCGTCGACAACGTGCTGGCATGCCTCCGCGAAGCCGCGCCCGTCGAGGCAGCAGGCGGTCGAATGGGGCCCGAGGTCCTGGTAGATCGCGTAAGCGGTCCCGGTTCCGAGGTTGCGCAGGTAGGTGCCGCCGCTACCCTTCCGGGCGCCGTCGGCGGATGCCTCGATTGCGCCAGCGACCCGGAGACCATCGGCGGTCCACCTCGCGGCCAAACGTGTGAGCAGGGCCTGGATGGCGTCGCCGGAAGCGCCCTGGACGGCGACGATGCGTGCGGAAGGCGCGAAAGCGGACGCATGCGCAGGATCAGCCGGGGCCGGTCTACCGTCGGTTCGTGTTTTTTCGTCGAGCATCGTCGCGTCCTTGGCGGAATCGGGGAGCGAGGCCCCAGTAAATCCGGCGCGTGAGCACGTTCCAGGCTTGCGCTTTCTCCGGCACCGCCCTATCGCTATGTTTATCAGAATATAGCGATAGGGCAAGGCGATGGACATCGATGTCAAAGAGCTGACGACCTACCGGATCAGCGAGGACGGGCAGACCGTTACCTTGCGCTTCAGGGACGGCGCCGGGGTGGAGACGTCGCTGCGCGTCCCCGTCGCCGCCTTGGGCAATCTCGTCATGACCCTGCCGGGCATTATCGAGGCGGCGCTGCAGCGGCAGTTCGGCGATGCTTCGTTCCGCTATGCATATCCGGTCGGCTCCTGGTCGGTAGAGGAGGCCGTCGATCCCGGTGCGGTGATCGTGACGATGCGGACCGTGGACGGTTTCGGCGTCAGCTTCTCCATGGGGCGTGGCAACGCCGAGAAGCTCGGGCATTCGATGGCGGACTGGGTCGCCAGCCCGCGCATGGCCACGGCGCACTAGCTCTGCGTGGGTTGCATGAAATGTATATTATGATAGTCAAATTTATGTGGCTTCGTCGTCGGCGTGATTGAAGGCAGGAAGGCTCCATGTTCATTCGCCAGATGACCTATCTCGTCGCGCTGGCCCGGGAGAAGCATTTCGGGCGGGCGGCCGACGTCTGCAACGTCACGCAACCGACGCTTTCCTCCGGCCTCAAGGCGCTCGAGCGCGAACTCGACATGCGTCTCGTGGTTCGCGAGCCGCGGTTCATGGGGCTCACGCCGGAAGGCGAGCGGGTGGTGGAATGGGCAGGCCAGATCCTGGCCGACTACGAGAGCCTCAAGCAGGACGTTGAAGTGTTCCGCAGCGGGCTCAGGGGTACGCTGCGGCTCGGCGTCATTCCGGCGGCGATGCCGCCTGTGGCGCGGCTCACGCGACCGTTCTCGGCCAAGTATCCGCAAGTGACGATCGACGTGCAGTCGATGACGTCGGCTGAGATCCAGCGCGGCCTCGACAGGTTAGAGATCGATGCGGGGCTCACCTATCTCGAGAACGAGCCGCTTTCGCACGTCCGCAAGGCTGCGCTCTACAGCGAGCGCTACCTGTTCGTGACGGGGCGTGCGGGGCCGTGGGCGGCTGCCTCATCCATCGCCTGGCAGGATGCCGCGAACGAGAACCTGTGCCTGCTCAACGAGAGCATGCAGAACCGCCGTGTGCTCAATAATCTCGCGCATTCGGCCGGGGTGGAGCTGGCGCCCTCCGTGACGACGAACTCGTTTCTCGCCGTATGCTCGCATGTCTGCACGGGGGCGTGGTCGAGCATCATTCCGCACACGTTCGCGTACATCTTCGCAGGGTGCGAGGATCTGGTCCTGATCGATCTCGTCGAGCCCGTGCACAGCCAGACGATCGGGCTCGTGGCGTCGGATCGCGACCCGCTGTCTCCGCTCGCACGCGCGCTTCTCACCTGCGCCGGGCGGCTTAACCTTGATGCCATGCTCGGCGGTCCCGTGCTCGAGCTAGCGTCATAGACGGGATCAATTGTGCGTTGAAGGGCATTAATTTGACGGGCGCGCCCTTCAAACACACTGTTCGCGCGCCGAGATAGGAACCCAGGAAGGGTACGACGATGTCCGGCGAGGAAACGCTCGGAGCGAGCTGACGCGGACCCGCGATCCGCACGGCAAGCTAAATTTCGAAACACCCCGCGACCGGCTCTCCCGTGCCGGCCGAGCGCTGCCTCATGGCCTCACCCATGAAGGAGACGACCCATGGCGAAGATCGTATGTGTTCTCTACGACGACCCCGTTGACGGATATCCGAAGTCCTACGCCCGCGACGACATTCCGAAGATCACGACGTATCCCGATGGTCAGACGGCGCCGACTCCGTCGGCGATCGATTTCAAGCCCGGCGCGCTGCTCGGCAGCGTCTCGGGTGAGCTCGGCCTTCGCAAGTTCCTCGAGAAGGCGGGACATACGCTGGTCGTGACGTCCGACAAGGACGGGGCGAACTCGAAGCTCGATCAGGAGTTGCACGACGCGGAGATCGTCATCTCGCAGCCGTTCTGGCCGGCGTACATGACGGCCGAGCGCATCGCCAAGGCGCCGAAGCTCAAGATGATCGTGACGGCGGGCATCGGCTCGGATCACACGGACCTGCAGGCGGCCATGGACCGCGGCATCACGGTCGCCGAAGTGACCTACTCCAACTCGAACAGCGTGGCCGAGCATGTCGTGATGCAGATGCTCGCGCTCGTGCGCAACTACATCCCGTCGTACAACTGGGTCATCAAGGGCGGCTGGAACATCGCCGACTGCGTCGAGCGCTCGCACGACATCGAGGGCATGCACGTCGGCACGGTGGCGGCGGGCCGCATCGGACTGCGCGTGCTGCGGCTCCTGAAGCCGTTCGATGTGCATCTCCATTATACGGATCGCCACCGGTTGCCGGAGTCGGTCGAGAAGGAGCTGAACCTCACGTATCACAAGACGCCCGAAGACATGTATCCGGTCTGCGACGTCGTAACGCTCAATTGTCCGCTGCACCCCGAGACGGAGCACATGATCAACGACAAGACGCTGAAGCTGTTCAAGCGCGGCGCCTATCTCGTCAACACGGCACGCGGCAAGCTGTGTGATCGCGACGCGGTCGTGCGCGCGCTCGAGAGCGGGCAGCTCGCGGGCTATGCGGGCGACGTATGGTTCCCGCAGCCGGCGCCGCAGGATCACCCGTGGCGGACGATGCCGCATCACGGCATGACGCCGCATATCTCGGGCACGTCGCTCTCGGCGCAGGCCCGCTACGCCGCCGGAACGCGCGAGATCCTCGAGTGCTATTTCGCGGGCAAGCCGATCCGCGACGAGTATCTGATCGTGCAAGGCGGCAAGCTCGCCGGCGTCGGTTCGCACTCCTACAGCGCCGGCAACGCCACCGGCGGCTCCGAGGAAGCAACGAAGTTCAAGCGCTGAATCCAGCTCCGGCGGAGGTCAATGGATCTCCGCCGGATGTTCTCGTGCAAGCTCGGGGGCTTCCCAGAATGTCCGATACCAATACTGCGGTGCGCAGCGATGCGTCGCCGCCGCGCCTGATGGCGTGGCTCAAGACGCGATCCTGGCGCGCGGCGCTGCTTGCCGGGCTTGGCGGGTGTCTGACCATCTGCGTGCTGGCGGCCATCATCGCGGCGGACGTGTTGCCGCTTCTGATCGCGCCGTTCGGCGCGAGTTGCGTGCTCGTGTTCGGTGTGCCGGCGAGCCCGTTTGCGCGGCCGCGCAACGTCATCGGCGGGCATCTGGTGACGGCGCTCATGGGGCTCATCGCCATCTCGCTGCTCGGTCCCGGCCCGCCCGGGATCGCGGTTGGCGTCGGTCTCGCGATCGCGGCCATGATGCTGAGCGACACCGTGCATCCGCCCGCGGGCGCCAATCCGATCGTCGTCGCGCTGATGCACGCCGGCTGGTCGTTTCTTGTCGCGCCCGTTCTCGCCGGTGCGGTGGCGATCGTTGCGCTGGGCTTCGTCTACAACCGGATCGTCGGGCGATAAGCTGGATTTATGGACACACGGCTCTCGCCTGCGCGGGGGAGACGGGTTTGCGCGAACGGTCTCTTCCTTCCGGAGCGTTCGCACGTCAATCGCGGCCGCTCGCGCGGGACTTCTCACAAACGCGTTATCGGGAAACTTGGCAATTCACATCGGGATGTACTCCCATGGTTGAAGCCATTGGCGTTGCCTATGGTTCGCGGGCTTGCAGGATGGCTCGGACGCCGAGATAGCCGCTCTCCTCCTTGGGTTCTCCCGGCGCCCGGCCTCATCTGCAACGCAACGGAATCCCGCTCCGCTGAGGAGGCCAGCACCTTCAATTTGTGAATTCGAATGCGCGAACGGGCGCGGCCGACAACGGCCGATGCAGACGTTTTGCGCAGCGAGGAATCTCGTCCTCGAGCACGGCTCGGGAGCGGGTAAAGCGCAGACTTGGCGGCGTTGGGGAGACGTCGACACGAGGCTGCCAGGGACCAGGAGAGGAAACACGATGAGACAGAGGCTAGCCTTTGTGGCGGGCAGCGTATTGGCCGCCCTCGTCGGCATGAGCGGGCCCGTGCTCGCCAATGCCGAGATCGAGAAGAACGCCAAGAACGAGAACCTTTGGCCGGCGCCCGGCCGCGACAACCAGCTCACGCGCCATTCGACGCTGAAGGACATCAACACCGAGAACGTGAAGAAGCTGCAGTTCACCTGGTCGCAGTCGACCGGCGCCCTGCGCGGTCACGAAGGCCAGCCGGTCGTCGTCGAGCACAACGGCAAGCCGATGATGTACTTCTCGTCGGGCTGCCCCAACATGGCCCAGTGCAACATCCTGCAGGCGCTCGACCTCTCGGACCCCGACAACCCGGTACAGGTCTGGAACTACGTCAAGCAGACCGACCGCGATGAATCGGCGGTACCGCGCGCCTGCTGCGACACCGTCCATCGCGGCGTGAACTATGCCGCCGGCAAGGTGATCTACCACACCCTCGACGGCTTCGTGATCGCGCTCGATGCCACGACCGGCAAGGAAGTGTGGGTCGTCAAGCACGCCTATCCGGAGCACGGCGAGACCCTCACCGGTCCGACGCTGGTCGCGGAGAACCTCGTGATCGCCGGCTTCGGCGGCGACGAGTTCGCGGCCCGCGGCCGTCTCACGGCGTACGACATCGAGACCGGCAAGGAAGTGTGGAAGTGCCACGCGACGGGCTCCGACAAGGACGTCTGCCTGACGCCGGACAGCAACAAGGCCAACCCGCACTACGGCACGGCCGGCGCCGACATCGGCATCACATCGTATCCCGAGACGAACGGCGGCGAATGGAAGATCGGCGGCGGCGCCTATTGGGCGTGGGGCAGCTATGACCCGGAGCTCAAGCTCGTCTACTGGTCGACCGGCAACCCCGGCCACTGGAGCCCCAGCTATCGCTGCGGCGCCAAGACCCACGACGAGTGCAACACCGGCAAGTGGGACAACAAGTGGTCGATGACCATCTTCGCCCGCAAGGTCGACACCGGCGAGGTCGTCTGGGCCTACCAGATGACGCCCTTCGATCAGTGGGACTATGACGGCGTCAACGAGAACATCCTGGTCAACGATCTCGATGTCGACGGCAAGAAGCATAAGGCGCTCGTCCATTTCGACCGCAACGGCTTCGCTTATGTCCTCGATCGCGTGGACGGTACGCTGCTGCGCGCCAACAAGTTCGTGACCGTGGACTGGGCCGAGAAGGTGGACCTCAAGACCGGCCGTCCGATCAAGGTGCGCGAGCACTCGCCGTTCGAGGTCGGCCGCAATACGCCGGCCTGTCCGTCGGCCATGGGCGGCAAGGACCAGCAGCCGTGCTCAGTCGATCCCAAGGAGCCGAACAAGTTCTACTGCCCCACCAACAACTGGTGCATGGAGGATGAGCCCCAGGAGCGTACGCACACGCAGCAGGGCACGGTCTACGTGTTCGCCAACGTGTACATGTATCCGGAGAAGCCCGGCATCGCCGGCAAGATCAAGAAGTTCGACGTGGTGACCGGCAAGGCCGACTGGGAGATCCCGGATCCCTATCCGAACTGGGGCGGCACGATGGTCACCGACGGCGGACTGATGTTCTACGGCTCCAAGAGCGGCCACTTCCGCGCCGTCGACCGCAAGACCGGCAAGGTGCTGTGGCAGAAGAAGCTGGGCTCCGGCATCATCGGCAACCCGATCACCTACAAGATCAAGGGCAAGCAGTATGTCTCGATCTTTTCGGGTCTTGGTGGGTGGATCGGCATTCCCGTCACGGCCGGTCTCGACATGAACGACAAGTTCGGCGCGATCGGTGCGACGGCGATGGCGAAGGCTACCGGCCTCGACAAGATCCCGCAGGGCGGCGAGCTCTACACGTTCGCTCTCGGCGAGTGATCCTGCGCGGACATGATCGAGACGCCCGGCGTTGAGGACGCCGGGCGTCTTGCTGTCTGCTACGCGGCTATCGCCCTGGTTTCAGGCGCCAAACCGTGATCGCTCTGTGACCGCCCGGAGGGGAGATGCCGTCTTGCGGTGATGACGTCTCCCCATTAAAAGCAACACTATAACGTTAAAGGTGAACGCGTGAGGAAGCCGTCACACGCCGTGCTGTTCGCAGCCCTTGCGCTGGTTGCAGGCGGAAACCCCGCGGGTGCGGAGGAGAACCTGCGCTCCTACACCAAGAACCGGACGTTCGATGAGCTGACTGCAGCCGAGCACACCAAGGCGCGCCAGGATGCGCGCAAGATGAAGCTGCAAGGCCCGCTGCGCGTGTGCGCGGATCCCGGCAACATGCCGCTCTCGTCGAACCGAGAGGACGGCTACCAGAACAAGATCGCACAGATCCTGGCCGAGGATCTCGGCACGCGCGCAAGCTTCTTCTGGCGTCCGTATCACGAGCGCGGGCTTACGCGCGAGACGTTCCAGAACAACGAGTGCGACATCCTCATGGACATGCCGGTCGCGCTTCAGGAGCTTATGACGACGGATCCGATCTACAGCACGACGTACGTGTTTGCGTATCGGGCGGACAGGAAGCTGGAGATCAAGAGCCTCGACGATCCCGTTCTGGACACGCTTCGTATCGGCGTGTTCCAGCATTCCGGGCTGCGGGAGGCGCTGGAGCGCCGCGGTCACAAGACCCTCGACCTGCACATCATCGCCTACGATACCGATCTGGAACCCAAGCACCAGCCGTGGCAGCAGGTCCAGAAGGTGATCGATGGCACACTCGACGTCGCCGGCGTCTGGGGACCATTCGCCGGATGGCTCAAGACGCAGCGCGACGCGCCGATCGTCATTCAGCCGGTGAACCTTTGGGAGAACGACGTGCCGATGGAGTTCGAGCTCGCCATCGGCATGCAGCGCAACCAGGTGCTGCTGAAGTACATGCTGGACTGGTCGCTGACGCGAACGCGCGACAAGATTGCGACGGTCCTCAAAGACTATGGTGTTCCGCTGGTCAAATGCTCGAAGTGCGTCGTCGATGGGGACCTGCCGTCGCACGGCTCCTACTACGACCGTATCCGCAAGGTGTCGCAGGATCGCTTCCTCAAGGAAGCGCCGCGCCTGCTGGCGACCGACAAGGCCGCCGCCGATCAGGTCGTGACGGAAGCCCGTCTCGAGGGATGGCTTGCGGAGGGCGCGGACGTCAATCAGGAGCTCGCCAACGCCATCATCGCGCAGGATGGCGACCGCGTCCGCTTCCTGATCAAGAAGGGCGCCGACGTCAACGCACGCGATCCCGGCGGCTTCTCGCCGCTCGATACGGCGGCGCGCAACCGCAGCGCGAGCCTGGTCGAGGTTCTGATCGATGCGGGTGCCGACCCGAATTCGGCGGACCAGGATGGCTTCTTCCCGCTTCTGCACGCCGTCAACCGAAATCATGTACCGACGGTCGAAGTGCTGGCGCGGAAGGGTGCCGATCTCAACAAGCGTAACAAGCAGGATATCACGCCGCTGTCGTGGGCCATCGGCGATGGAAAGCTCTTCGCGGCCAAGGCGCTGATCGATCAGGGTGCGGACGTGAACCTGCAATCCGGCTATGAGGCGGTGACGCCGCTGATGGTCGTTGCAACCCAACTCGCCGCGAAGACGCGATCCGGCAACCTTGCCCAGGGGCCGCAACCGCTGGAACTCGCTCGCGCGCTGATCGACAAGGGCGCGGATGTCAATGTCGTCTCCAAGGACGGCGTCACGGCGCTCATGATCGCGGCCGGGCACAACAATGCGCCGATCATCGGTCTGCTCGTCGGCGCGGGCGCGGATCTGCAGGCGAAGAACGCGCACGGCCAGACGGCGCTCGACATCGCGCGCAGCGCCGGGTTCGAGGCTGCCGTCGGCGCCTTGACGTTCCTTTCCAAGACGAGCGGCGCCGGAGCTGCGGATCGCTCGATCCCCTCCGGATCGAACTGAACAGGGAATTCAGCAAAGGCGCACAATGAAGATCAAGGCCATCTCGATAACGGCAGCGCTGTTCTTTGCGGCGGCTTCGAGTCCTGCGCTCGCGCTCACGATTTTCGTTTCGAACGAGAAGGACAACACGGTCACGGTGCTGGACGAGAGCCTGAAGGTCATCAAAACGATCGAGACGGGGCTGCGGCCGCGCGGTATCCGCATCACGCCCGACTTCAAGGAGGTGCTGGTCTGCATCGGAGACGACAATCGTCTCGATGTGATCGACACCGAGACGCTCGAGATTTCCAGGACGCTCGATTCCGGCCCGGATCCCGAGCTGCTCGACGTGACGCCGGACGGCAAGCGCATCTTCATCGCCAATGAGGACGAGGGCTACGTCACCATCATGGAGCGGGAGAGCGGAAAGGTTCTCGCCGAGGTGATGATCGGTGTCGAGCCGGAAGGCATGGCCGTTGCTCCGCACAACAAGTTCACCGTCGCGACGTCCGAGCAGACGAGCATGGCGCATATCATCGACAACACGACATTCGAGGTGCTGCAAAACATTCTCGTCGATACGCGGCCGCGCGAGGCGCAATTCACGAATGATGGGCGTCATGTCTGGGTTTCGGCCGAGATCGGCGGCACGGTCTCGGTCATCGATGCGGAGACCTACAAGGTCATCAAGAAGTTCGATTTCGAGATTCCGGGGGTCAATGCAGAGCTGATCCAGCCGGTGGGTATCGAGATGTCGAAGGACGGAAAGCTCGCGTTCGTCGCACTCAGCCATGCCAACCGCGTGGCCGTGGTGGATACGCAGACGTTCGCGGTCAAAAGCTACATTCTGGTGGGGCAGCGGCCGTGGCACATGGCCGTGCATCCCGACGGCTCACAGCTTTTCGTCGCCAACGGGCTGACCAACGACATGACGGTGGTTGATCTCGCCACGCTGAAGCCGCTGCGCTCGGTTCCCGTCGGACGGCTGCCGTGGGGGATCGCGATCAAGCCATGATGCGCGCCGCGAAAGAACGGGACGTTGTCCGCCTGCCGGTGTCGATCGCCAGTGATCGGTCGAAGGCGGGCGAGGAGGGTGGTGAATGAAAATTCTTGTCGTCGACGACCATGCTGTGGTGCGTGAGGGCGTCCGTAGGCTGCTTGCGACCATTTCCGGTGCCGAGGTGCATGAGGCGGCGACATCGCAGGACGCCCTGGCGCTTTCGCGCTCGCTCAATCCGGATGTCGTGGTGCTCGATATCAGCCTGGACGGATCGAGCGGTCTCGAGCTCCTGCGTCGGCTCAAATCGGAGAATGCGGCACAGCGCGTGGTCATGTTCTCGATGCATTCGGAGCCGGGCTACGCCATGCGCGCATTGAAAGCCGGGGCGGCTGGATACGTCAGCAAGAGCGCGGACGCGGGCGAGCTCGTGACGGCGGTCAAGAAAGTCGCCGCGGGAGACCGCTATCTGGATCGGTCGGTAGCCAACGATCTGGTGTTCAGCGCGTCGACCGACGATCCTCTGCGCAAGCTCTCCAACAGAGAAGTCGAGATCCTGCGGCTGCTTGGAGAAGGAAAGAGCCTGGGCGAGATCGCGAGCACCTTCGGGGTCGCTTACAAGACGATCGCCAATACCTGCAGCCGCCTCAAGGAAAAGCTGGGGGTGGAGCGGACGGCGGATCTGATCCGGCTTTCGGTGCTACGCAAGATATAGCCGGGCCGTGCAGCCAGCGCGAGGTCGCGACCTCGTCTTGTTTCGGCGGGGCCCAGCTTCTATCCTGATGCGGCGATGAGACGAGCCCGGCGTGAATGGCTGTGATCCTCACAAGGCGTGCGCGTTCCGTGCGCGCAACGCGGTTGGCCCGTAGTGGCTGGTCCGCGGCGCTGGGTCTGATACTTGTGGCATCGCAAGCCGCCTCGGCGACGGAATGGTCCGGGGAGAAGGCGGCCAGGGCCGACACGCTCGTCACGCATTTTCTCGAACGGATCGATCGGCAGGAGCCCGCGTTACCGAAAGCAGCACTCGTCTACGGCGTGGCGACACGCGACGGGCTGATTGCCTCGCAGGCGTATCGGGAGGCTGCTCCAGGCGTGCCGGCGTCCATTCACACCGTGTTCCGGGTAGGGTCGCTCGCAAAGCAGTTTACCGCCGCCGGCATGCTGGATCTGATCGCACGGGGTGCCACGCTTCGTGACGGAACACGCTTCTCATTCGACCTGGCGCTGTCCCGCATTTTCTCGGGCGTCGAGCACTGGCCGGGTCTCGGCGGAGATCCCGACCGGCAGCCCGTGACGCTCAGGAGCCTGCTGACGATGACGTCGAACCTGCCGAACTTCACGCGCCGGCCGCCGGCTGCTGCCGACCCGTGGGGCCGGATCGCGGCGCCGGATCTCCTGGCCGAGATCAAGCGATTCAATCCTTCGGGCTGGCCCAATACGTTCGAGTACTCGAATACGAGCTACTTCCTTCTCGCCGAGGCGATGGAAGAGGCTGTGGTCCCCGGCGAGGCAGCTCCCTATACGCATCATACCTATCTGCGCGATGTCATCTTTCGACGGGCCGGCCTGGCCGACACCGGCTTTGTCGGCGACGAGGTGCCTGGTCATGCGTTCGCGGTTCCGGTCTACCGCAGGGTGCCGGTCTTCGACCAACCGGACTGGCTCAAGGGCAGCGCCGACGTCGTGAGCTCGGTCGCCGATCTCGCTGCGTGGAATGCAGCCATCATGGGCGGGCGCGTGTTGCCGGATGCGTTCCGGGTCGAAATGCTGTCCGATGGCGCGCGTGTCACGCCCGATATCTATTACGGCATGGGATGGTTCATCGAGCATCGTCAGGACGGAGATCTGTTCAGCCACTCGGGTCTGGTTCCGGGATTTACGTCGTACAATGCCATCGCGACGGATGCCAAAACTGCGGGCTGGATATCCGTAACCATTCTCATCAATACCGATGTTGCGGAGGGCATGGAAACCCTGGCTCGCGATCTGCTGCGTATCGTGAAGGAGTAGGGCATCGACGGGGGGCCGCGGTGCCTGCCGATCAACACTCTGTGAGGGGGAATTTATCTCAATGCGATCGGGAACGTTTGACCTAACTGCAATGATATAATGTCCCTATCGTGCTGGCACTCGTGAAGCGGGCGCGTGCCGAACAGGGGCGCGATCTGCACTCTCGAGCACGTTTTTTCAAGGCCTAGGGAGCAACGCCGCCGCTTGATCGCGACATGGCTTTTGCCAAGCGTCGATTGTGCGTCCGGCTTTACGTCAAAGCGAAAAAAATCCTGCGAGCGTCGTGCGCACGGGTCTCCCGTGTGGGCGGTACGTGACGGACGCGCTTTACCTGGCCCTCGGAAAAGCGGTTGGAAAGCAAGGAGAGGAGACCGAAATGACCAACAAACTGGGCCTGCTCACGGGCGGCCTCATGTTGGCGATGCTGGGGCTTTCGGGCCCTGTCTTCGCCAACGAAGAGGTCGATAAGCGTGCGGCCGATCCCAACCAGTGGGCATCGCCGGGGCGCGATAATGCGCTGACGCGTCATTCGCCGCTCAAGGACATCAACACCGAGAACGTCGGCAAGCTGCAGATGGCATGGTCGCAGTCGACCGGCGCGCTGCGCGGACACGAAGGCCAGCCGCTGTTCATCGACGACGTCGGCGGCAAGCCGATGCTGTTCTTCGTTTCCGGCTGCCCGAACATGGCACAGTGCAATATCGCGCAGGGCCTCGATCTTTCGGATCCCGATCATCCGAAGCAGATCTGGAACTACGTCAAGACCACGGACCGTGACGAATCGGCCGTGCCGCGCGCATGCTGCGATACCGTCAACCGCGGTCCCGCGTTCGCCAACGGCAAGCTGATCTACGGCACGCTCGACGGCTTCATCATCGCGCTCGACGCCGCGACCGGCAAGGAAGCATGGGTCGTGAAGCACGCCTGGCCCGAGAAGGGCGAGACCAGCACCAGCGCGCCGCTCATCGCCGATAACCTTGTGATCCTCGGTTTCGGCGGCGACGAGTTCGCAGCCCGTGGCCGCGTCACGGCCTACAACATCGAGGACGGCAAGAAGGTCTGGGAATGCCATTCGACAGGCTCCGACAAGGATGTCTGCCTGACACCCGAGACCAACAAGGCCAATCCGCATTACGGCACGGCCGGCAAGGACCTTGGCATCCACACGCACGTCGGCGAAGACTACAAGATCGGCGGCGGCGCGGCGTGGGGCTGGTTCAGCTATGATCCGGAGCTTCGTCTCGTGTATTATTCGACCGGCAACCCGGGTCTCTGGAGCCCCGCTTACCGCTGCTCGAAGAAGACGCACGAGGAGTGCAACACCGGCGAGTTCGACAACAAGTGGTCGATGACCATCTTCGCCCGCAAGGTGGAGACCGGCGAGGCCGTCTGGGCCTACCAGATGACGCCCTTCGACCAGTGGGACTATGACGGCGTCAACGAGAACATCCTCGTCAACATGGACGTCGACGGAAAAGCCCACAAGGCGCTCGTCCACTTCGACCGCAACGGCTTCGCGTACGTTCTCGATCGTGCGGACGGCACGCTGCTGCGCGCGCACAAGTACGTGACGACGAACTGGGCCGAGAAGGTCGACCTCAAGACCGGACGTCCCGTGAAGGTGCGCGAGCACTCGCCGCTCGAGCGTGGCCGCAACGTGGTTGCCTGCCCGTCCGCCATGGGCGGCAAGGACCAGCAGCCGTGCTCGGTCGATCCGGCCGATCCGACCAAGTTCTACTGCCCCACCAACAACTGGTGCATGGAACTCGAGCCTCAGGAGCGCACGCACACGCAGCAGGGCACGGTCTACGTGTTCGCCAACGTGTACATGTACCCCGAGAAGCCCGGCACCACCGGCAAGGTCAAGAAGTTCGACGTGCTGACGGGCACGGCGGACTGGGAGATCCCGGATCCGTATCCGAACTGGGGCGGCACGATGGTCACCGACGGCGGCCTCCTGTTCTACGGCTCGCTCGGCGGTGACTTCCGCGCCGTCGACCGCAAGGACGGCAAGGTGCTCTGGAGCCGCAAGCTGGCGTCCGGCATCATCGCCAACCCGGTCACCTACAAGGTGGGCGGCAAGCAGTACGTCTCCGTCCTCGCCGGCATCGGCGGCTGGATCGGCGTACCCGTCACGGCCGGCCTCGATCTCAGCGACAAGTTCGGTGCGATCGGCGCGACTGCCATGACCAAGGCTGCCAATCTGGACAAGATCCCACAGGCAGGAACGCTCTTCACGTTCCGGGTCTACGAGTGATCACGCACTGAAGCGAAACGCCCGGCGTCGCAAGACGTCGGGCGTTTTGCCGTGCTTTGGCGGGAAACAGTGGCTGCAGATCAACGGAACTTGATCGCAAGGCCCGGGATTGTGTGCTTGTCGCCAAACTTCGCAACGATATAGGGTTACGCAAATTACGCGAAGGCGAGAGATGCGCGGGACAGTAAAGTCGATTCCTCAGCCGGTGGGTCGTGCCCTTGCGCCGGTGCTCGCTGCTGCGTTGCTGACGGTCGTGGCGGGCACCGTTTGCGCCGCCGCAACGACCGGCTTTCGCGCCAACAAGGACTACGACGAGCTGACGGCCGCGGAGAAAACGGCCGCGAAGGCGGCCGGAAAGAAGGCGTTCGAAACGAAGTCGCTCGGTCCCCTGCGCGTCTGCGGCGATCCGGGGAACATGCCGCTCTCGGCGATGGACGGGTCGGGTTTCCAGAACAAGATCATGGATGTTCTCGCCCGATCGATGGGGTCGAGCGTCATCAATTTCTGGCGCCCTTATCTCGAGCGCGGCATCACGCGCCAGACATTCGAGACCAACGACTGCGATGTGCTGGTCGACATGCCCAGCGTGTATGCGGGCGTTCTCACGACGACGCCGGTCTATCGCACCACCTATGTGCTGGCCTGGCGCAGCGATCGCGGCCTCGATATCTCCGGACTCGACGATCCCAAGCTCAAGGAGCTCAAGATCGGCGTCTACCAGACCTCGGCCATCCGCGAGGTTCTGAAGCGGCGCGGCGTCGCGAGCAATGTGGTCTTGCATACGGTGAGCCACAACGGCGACCTGCTGCCCGAGCAGCAGCCGGCATTCCAGGTGCAGCAGGTGCTCGACGGCACGCTCGACGTGGCGGCCGTGTGGGGACCGTTCGCCGGCTGGTTTCCGGCCATGAAACAGGAGCCGCTGACCGTTCTGCCCGTCAATCTGCAGGAGGACGAGGTCCCGCTCGAGTTCGATCTCTCGCTCGGCGTGCGCCCGAGCAACGCCGTGCTGAAATTCGCGCTCGATTACGCGCTCGAGGCGAACCGGGCCGAGATCGAAAAGATCCTTCGCGATTACGGCGTACCGCTCGTCAAGTGCAGCCGGTGTGTCGTTCCCGGTGATCTTCCCGCGCATGGCTCCTACACGAAGCCGTTCGATATCATGGAAGGCCCGAAGGCCGAGCCGTCGTCGGATCAGCGCGTGACGCGGGAGCGACTGGAGGCCTGGCTGGCCGAAGGTGCCGACGTGCAGTCGGAGCTTGCCAATGCCGTGCTGGCCTCCGATCCGGATCGCATCCGGTTCCTGGTGGCCAAGGGCGCCGACATCAATGCGCACGATGCTCAGGGCTACGGCGCCTTGCAGGCTGCGGCGCGCAACCGCAACGACAAGATCATCCCGTTGCTCATCGAACTCAAGGCGGACGTCAACGGCCGGGACAATGACGGCTTCACGGCGCTGATCCATGCGGCGGAACGCAATCACGTGCCCACCATCCGCGCGCTGGTGGCGGCGGGGGCCGATCTCGAAGAGTCGGTCGCGGACAGCTTCGGGCCGCTCTCGCTCGCCATAGAGGGCGGGAAATTCCTTGCCGCCAAGGCGCTGATCGAGCTTGGCGCCAATGTCAACGCCGCGGCAGGAACGGATCGTGTGACGCCGATCATGGTCGCCGCGAGCCAGCTTGCCGTCGGCGAGGCCGCCAAGGAGATCGAGCGGCGCCAGGGATTGCGCTCGACGGACATTGCCTCCGCCCTCATCGAGCGCGGGGCCGACGTCAACGCCGCCAACGCGCACGGGGTGACCGCGCTCATGATTGCGGCTGCGCGCGGCAACATTCCGATGCTTGGTCTGCTGCTCGAGGCCGGTGCCGATCCCAGCCGCAAATCGTCGGCGGGAAAGACAGCCATCGATATTGCGCGCGAGAACCTCAACGAGGATGCCGCGAAGTCGATCACGCTGTTCGAGGCGACGATCAGCGAACGCTCTCCGCCACGCGGTGGAGATGCAAGGGACGGAAAGGAAAAACTTTGAGGCCGGCGGTCGCCGTCGAGACCGTCAGGAAAAGAGCTCTGCAAGCGCGGAGGAGACGGACGGCAGGTGCCTCGCTGTCGTCCGGCAATCGGGAGGCGGAACTAGAATGACACGGGGAATCGAAACGTGAAAAGCCAATTCCTAAGGCTGCTGTTCGTAGCAGCGCTCTCGACCGGAGCGTTCGTCGGTGCCGCCGGTGCCGCAGACGAGCCGGCACCCGCAGAGACATCGGAGCCCGCTTCAGCCGATAAGAAGGCTGAAGGGGCACCGGAAGCGGCTGCTCCCTCCGAAGGGGGCGCTCCGATGAAACCCATCGATCGCGTCATGGCGACCGAGAAGGGCAAGCTCAAGAATCCGTTCGACTACAAGGATCCGAAGATCGCGGAGGAAGGCCACAAGATCTACATGGGCCTGTCCTGCAACGGCTGCCACGGCGGCGGCGGTGGCGGCGGCATGTGCCCGCCGCTGACGAACGAGACGTGGGTCTATGGCGGCGACGACGACACGCTGTTCCGCCTCATCACGCTCGGCAGCCAGGAACTGCAGAAGAACGGCTATTCGCGCAAAGGTCAGGAAGGCGTCGTCGGTCCGATGCCGCCTTACAAGGACCTGATCGACGACGAGACCAAGCTTTGGAAGGCGATCGCTTGGATCCGCACGGTCTGGAAAGGGCGTGAGGAAAAGATCAATTGGTAATGAGGGAAGGTCGCGGCTCGTGCATATGCCCGGTATCATGAAACTCGGCTCGGCGGCCGCACTCCTGGTTTTCGTCGGATGGACGGCGGCGGTTCGACCCGCTGCCGCCATTCCGGAAGCCCCGACAGAGGCGTCCCCCGGCGCGCTGGTGACGAAGATCCTCTACGTGGGGAAGCGCTATCCCGAGCCGTTGCCGCTCTCGCTTCTCGATAAGCCCTTGACGGACGAAGGCGTGCAAGGCGCGCGCCTCGCCATCAAGGAAAACAACATGACGGGACGGCTGGTCGAGCAGCACTTCGACCTTGTCGAGGTGATCGCCAAGGCGACCGAGGATGTCGTACCCAAGGTCAAAGCCGAGCTTGCGGCGGGCAATCGCCTGATCGTCGCCGATCTCGAGCCGTCCGATCTGCTGGCGGTTGCGGACCTTCCCGAGGCGAAAGGCGCAGTCATATTCAACGTTCGCTCGAGCAGCGACGAGTTGCGCCAGCAGGACTGCCGTATCAATTTGTTCCACATCATGCCGAATTGGGCGATGCGGGCAGATGCGATCGCGCAATACCTATCCTGGAAGAAGTGGCGCCGGTGGTTCGTCGTCTACGGTACGACGCCGGGCGATAAGGAATATCTCGCGGCGATCCGGCGTGCGGCGCAGAAGTTCGGCGCCAAGATCGTCGAGGAGCGTTCCTACGAATTCGATGCCGGCTCGCGGCGCACGGACTCCGGCCATCAGCAGATTCAATCGCAGATGCCGTTGTTGACCCAGGGCGCGCCCGACTACGACGTGATCTTCGTCTCGGACGCGGGCGAGGCGTTCGGCGACTATCTTCTGTTCCGGACCTACGAGCCGCGTCCCGTCGTCGGATCGCAGGGATTGCAGGCGGTCGCATGGCATCGCTCGTTCGAGCAGTATGCCGGTACGCAGCTTCAGAACAGGTTCGAGAAGCAAGCCAAACGTTTCATGACAGAGCGCGATTACACGAGCTGGCTCGGCGTGCGCGCGTTGGGCGAGGCGGTGACCCGGACGGCCAAGAACGCGCCGGAGGAGATCAACAGCTACATCCTGTCCAAGGACTTCGAGGTGGCGGGGTTCAAAGGTGTCGGGCTGACGTTCCGGAGCTGGGATCATCAGATGCGGCAGCCCATCCTGCTCACCGGCCCACGCACGCTGGTGTCGATCTCGCCGCAGGAAGGCTTTCTGCACCAGAAGTTTCTCACCGACACCATGGGCTTCGACGAGCCTGAAACGACGTGCCGGCTCAACAAATGACACTGCTCCAGGGAGGACTCCCATGATGCGATTTACCGCTGCCGCGGCGGTTGCGGTGGCTGTCGTATCCGCCGACGCGAGGCCGTCGCGGGCTGATACGATTTTCGTCTCGAACGAAAAGGACAACACGGTCACCGTCATCGACAGCAATACCCTCAAGGTCGTGAAGACGATCGAGACCGGGGCCCGTCCGCGCGGCATGGCGTTTTCGCCGGATTTCAAGGAGCTGTTCATCTGCGCCGGCGACGACAACCGGCTGGATGTGGTCGATACGGAGACGCTCGAGATCACGCGGACACTGGAGTCCGGCCCCGATCCGGAGCTGCTCGACGTCGATCCGACCGGCCAGCGCATCTACATCGCCAATGAGGACGAGGGCTATGTCACGGTCCTCGAGCGCGAGAGCGGCAAGGTGCTGGCCGAGATCCCGGTCGGCGTCGAGCCGGAGGGGATGGCCGTATCGCCGGACAACAAGTTCACCGTCGCCACGTCCGAGCAGACGAGCATGGCGCACTTCATCGACAACGAGACCTTCAAGGTCACGGCCAACGTGCTCGTCGACACGCGTCCGCGCGTCGCCGAATTCACGCGCGACGGAAAGCTGGTCTGGGTGTCGGCCGAGATCGGCGGCACAGTGGCGGTCATCGACCCGGTCACGCGCAAGATCGTCAAGAAGCTCGCCTTCGAGATTGCGGGCGTCCGCAAGGAGCTGATCCAGCCTGTCGGGGTCCGCTTCACCAAGGACGGCAAGACGGCTTTCGTTGCGCTGGGACCGGCCAATCGCGTGGCGGTGGTCGACGTCCCGACCTATGCCGTGAAGAGCTATATCCTGGTCGGACAACGGCCGTGGCACATGGCGCTCTCCGCCGATGGAACCAAGCTCTACGTCGCCAACGGCCTCACCAACGACATGACGATCGTGGACGTCGCCACGCTCAAGCCGGAGAAGACGGTTGCGGTGGGGCGGCTGCCGTGGGGAATTGTCGTGAAGCCGTAGCGCCATGATCTTCCGGAGCGACGTCACAGCACGCGCGCGGGCGCTCCTGGCCGTGATCGGCCTGGCGGTGCTCGCGATGCATCCGGCGTCGTCAGCCGATGCCCGATGGCCGACAGACGAGCCGCTGCGGGCCGCAATGGCTGCCATTCGCAAGGCAACGCTCGACAATCATACACTCGTCACGCACCGGCGCATGCCGCCGGCGGATGCGCGGCGGTTCGCCGATACGATCGCGAAGCAAGCGAGCATCGCTCGGACGGGCGCTCAGATTTCTCCCGAAGCCAAGGCCGAGCTCGAGCCGATCCTCGCCGATATCGTGAGCGGAGCGGACGCCGTCGCGGGGCTCGGAGGCGCGCTGACGCCGATTGACGGGATCATCCAGATCGATGCCGCGCTTGTTCGTTATCCGCTTCGCTTCGACGATCCGACCTGGCAACCCCTGAGGTGAGAACGAGGGAGGTCCGCATGATGACGAGGACAGCATCGGCCGCGACCGGCCAGGGGTTGGCGTTGATCGCCGCTCTCGGCGTGTCGCTCTGCGCTTGCGGGCCGGCAAGCGCAGAAGAGACGGCGCTCAGCCAGATCACGCTGGCAGGGCACGCGTCGGATCTCACGGTTGCGCATTTCAGTCCGGACGGCCGCCGCGTGGCGACAGCGTCCGCGGATCGCACGGTGCGCATCTGGGATGCGAGCAACGGGGCTCCGATGGTTTCGATTTCGGGGTTCGGCGAAGGCGTGTGGCGGCTGGCATTCAGCCCGGATGGGAAGCTCATCGCCACGGCGACACGTGACGGGAAGGCGCAGGTTTGGAATGCCGACACCGGCGCCCACGCCGCCGATCTGGTGGGGCACGAGGCGATGATCGAGGAGATCGAGTTCAGCCCGGCCGGCGACCGCATCGTCACGGCCTCGCACGACAAGACGGCCATCGTCTGGAACACGACCGGCGACAAGGTGGCGACGCTCGCGCCGCATGAGGAATGGGTGACGGGGGCGATGTTCAGCCCCGATGGGAAGACGGTGCTGACGTCGTCGAGCGATACCAAGGCGCGCGTGTTCGATGCCGAGAGTGGGGCGCTTCTGCGAACCCTGGACGGGCACGAGAGCATGATCGCCATGGCGCGGTTTAGCCCGGACGGCAGCCGCATCGTGACGGCATCGAGCGACAAGTCGGCGAAGATCTGGGACGCGAAAAGCGGCGCCTTGCTTTTTGTGCTGACGGGACCGGGTCGCGCGGTGCGATGCGTGGCGTTCAGTGCCGATGGCGGACGCGTAGTGACGGGGGCGGCCGACAAGGCGGCGCGCGTCTACGATGCCAATACGGGCGAGCTTCTGGTCACGCTTACGGGTGCACATCGGCGGCTGATCAGCAGCGTCGAGTTCAGCCGCGACGGGAGCAAGATCGTGACTGCGGCCCACGACAATCGCGCCGCGGTGTGGGACGCCGCGACCGGCGCCTTGATCGCCTCTCTCGATGGGCATGAGAAGGCCGTGGAGATGGCGGAGTTCAGCCCGGACGGCCAACGCATCCTGACGGCGTCGCTCGATGGTACGGCAAAAATCTGGACGCTTCCCGGCGGTGTCCCCTAAACCTGTGGCCGTTCCGTCGCTGCAGGAGTGTCGTCGGAAAGGGGGATGGCGACCGTCAGGATGGTACCGCTCCCGCGGGCGGGCGCGATCTTGATCGTGCCGTCCAGCTCCTGAACGCGTTCGCGCATGCTCGACAATCCGTAGCCGAACGCGGTGTCCGGGCCGATACCGCGGCCGTCGTCCGTCATGCGGACCTCGACGGCCGGCGCTGCGGAAGCGTCGATGATCGAGATCTCCACGGTGATCGTCTGGGCGCCGCCGTGGCGGATGGCGTTGGTGACACCTTCCTGGATGCACCGGTAGATCGTGAGGTCGATACCCTCACCGAAGGTGGATGGTACCGGACCGACGATGAGATCGAACCGTATGCCGCCGTGCCGCCGCTCGAAGGTGGCGATCAACTCCGAGATCAGCTCGGTGATGGTGCGGCGTCCGAGTGCGATCGGCCGCAGGCGGTTCAGCAAGCCCCGGTTCAGGCCCTTTAGGTGGTTCGAGACCTGCACGATCTCGTCGACGCAGGCGAGAATGGGGGCCGCCTGGGCCGCGGGAAGCGTCTTGGCGTGATGCGCGAGCGCCGTCGTGCCGGCCATGATGCCGAACAGGCATGGTCCGAACTCGTCATGAAGGTCACGCGATATTTCGCGGCGCTCCTCCTCCTGCACGGCAATGAGTTGCCGGTAGAGACGGCTGTGCTCGGCGTTGGCCTCGCCGAGCGCAGCGGCGAGCTCGTTGAAGGCGGCCGCGATCGGCTCGAGCTCGCGCAGGCGGGGGACGTCGAGGCGGATGGCGTAATGGCCGACCTCGAGCTCCCGCATTCCGCCGCCCAGCCGCGCGAGCGGCTCGAGGACGAGGCCGAGGATGAAATAGAGCC
>JAFKKW010000555.1 GCA_017304275.1 Hyphomicrobiales bacterium
AGATCATCCAGAGCCGCTGCCGCGATCTGGCCTCCCGCTCGAACCTGAATTGCATCGGCGACGTGCGCGGCCTCGGCGCCATGTGCGCCGTCGAGTTCGTGAAGGATCGCACGAGCGGCGAGCCCGCGCCGGAGCTGACGGCGCAAGTATTGAAGTCGGGCAACGCGCGCGGCCTGATCCTGCTCTCGTGCGGCACCTACGGCAACGTCATCCGCTTCCTGCCGCCCTTGACCGCCAGCGACGAGATCGTCAAGGAAGGCATGGACCTCTTCGAAGCCAGCCTCACCGACGCCGTCGCCAAGCTTCAGTAGTTTCTTTTCCCAGCATCGGAACGTCCCGGCCATGACCGTTCAGCTCAAGACCAACGACCTCGAAGCTTTCTTCATGCCGTTCTCGGCAAACCGGCAGTTCAAGAAGGCACCACGCCTTTTGGCCGCCGCCAAGTACATGCACTACTACACGCACGACGTCCGCAAGGTGCTCGACGGTACCTCCGGCCTGTGGTGCGTCAACGCCGGACACTGCCGCCCGAAGATCGTCGAGGCGATCCAGAAGCAGGCCGCGGAGCTGGACTTCGCCGGCACCTTCCAGATGGGCCATCCGAAAGCCTTCGAAGCAGCCTCCCGCCTCACCAACATCGCGCCCAAGGGCTTCGACCACGTCTTCTTCACCAACTCGGGCTCGGAGTCGGTCGATAGCGCCCTCAAGATCGCCATCGCCTATCACCGCGCGAAAGGCAACGGATCGAAAGTGCGCCTCATCGGTCGCGAGCGTGGCTATCACGGCGTCAACTTCGGCGGCACGTCCGTCGGCGGCATCGGCAACAACCGGAAGCAGTTCGGCGCGCTCGTCTCCGGCGTCGATCACCTGCGCCACACGCACGATCTCGCGCGCAACGCCTTCTCGAAAGGCGAGCCGGAGCACGGCGCCGAGCTGGCCGACGACCTCGAGCGCCTCGTCGCGCTGCACGACGCCTCGACCATCGCCGCCGTCATCGTCGAGCCCGTTGCCTGCTCGACCGGCGTGCTGATCCCCCCCAAGGGCTATTTGAAGCGCCTCGCCGCCATCGCCGCGAAGCACGACATTCTCTTGATCTTCGACGAGGTCATCACCGGCTACGGCCGCCTCGGCACGCCGTTCGGCGCCGACTACTTCGATGTCTCGCCCGACCTCATCACCACCGCTAAGGGCGTGACCAACGGCACCATCCCCATGGGTACGGTGTTCGTGAAATCGCACATCTACGACGCCTTCATGACCGGGCCCGAGAACGCCATCGATCTCTTCCACGGCTACACGTACTCGGGCCACCCGATGGCCGCCGCCGCCTGCATCGGCACTCTCGATACCTACCACGAGGAGTTGCTGCTCACGCGTGCCGCAAAACTCGCGCCCTACTGGGAAGAACGCGTGCACGCCTTGCGCGAGCTGCCGCACGTCATCGACATCCGCAACATCGGCCTCATCGGCGCCATCGAGTTCGCGTCCAAGCCCGGCGCTCCCGGCGAGCGCGCCTATAATCGCTTCGTCGAGTGCTTCGAGAGGGGCCTGCTCGTCCGCCAGACCGGCGACATCATCGCTCTCTCGCCGCCGCTCATCATCGAGGAAAGCCAGATCGACGAGATCTTCGACATCTTCACCGCCGTCCTCAAGGACGGCGACTGACAGGGACATCATGCGCACCATCGAGAACGCCTACGGCGGCAAGAAAATCACGTCGCGCTCGGACCGCACGACGAACGTCTACAACCCCGCCACCGGTGAGGCGACCGCGCGCCTGCCGCTCTCGACGGTGGACGAGGTGAACGCCGCCGTCGCCGCGGCGAAAGCCGCGTCCGCTACCTGGGCCACCACTCCGCCCATGAAGCGCGTGGCGCCGATGTTCCGTTTCAAGGACCTGCTGCAGAAGAACGCCGACGCGATCGCGCGCGCCATCTCCTCCGAGCACGGCAAGACCCATCCCGACGCGCTCGGCGAGTTGCAGCGCGGCCTCGAGGTCGTCGATTTCGCCTGCGGCATCCCGCATCTCCAGAAAGGCGAGTACAGCCGCAACATCGGCCCCGACATCGACTGCTGGTCCGACCGCCAGCCGCTCGGCGTCGCAGCCGGCATCACGCCGTTCAACTTCCCCGCCATGGTGCCCATGTGGATGTTCCCGGTCGCCGTCGCCTGCGGCAACACCTTCGTACTGAAGCCCTCCGAGCGCGATCCCTCGGCGCCAATGCTGATCTGGGAGCTGTTTCAGGAAGCCGGATTCCCTGACGGCGTGCTCAACGTCGTGCACGGCGACAAGACCGCCGTCGATGCGCTCCTCGATCACCCCGACGTCAAGGCCGTGAGCTTCGTCGGCTCGACGCCAATCGCCTCGTACGTCTACACGCGCGGCAGCGCCAACGGCAAACGCGTGCAAGCCCTGGGCGGCGCCAAGAACCACATGATCATCATGCCCGACGCCGACATGGACAAGGCCGTCGACGCCCTGATGGGCGCGGGCTACGGCTCGGCCGGAGAACGCTGCATGGCGATCTCGGTCGCCGTTCCCGTCGGTAAAAGAACCGCCGACCAGCTCGTCGAAGCCCTCGCGCCGCGCGTCCGTGCGCTGAAAGTCGCGCCTGCGACCGACCCTGAATCCGAGATGGGCCCCGTCGTTACCGCCGAAGCCAAGCAGAAAATCTCTGGCCTGATCGACAAGGGCGTCTCCGAAGGCGCGGAGCTGGTCGTCGACGGCCGCAATCTCGTCTTGCAGGGCTACGAAAACGGCTACTTCCTCGGCGGCACGCTGTTCGACCGCGTGACGCGCGACATGACGATCTACAAGCAGGAGATCTTCGGCCCGGTGCTATCCGTCGTCCGAACCGAGAGCTATGACGAGGCCGCCGACCTCGTGAACAGCCACGAATACGGCAACGGCACCGCCATCTTCACCCGCGACGGCGACACTGCCCGCACCTTCGCCGACCGCATCGAGGTCGG
>JAFKKW010000556.1 GCA_017304275.1 Hyphomicrobiales bacterium
CAGCGTGGCGTTTCCTCCCGACAATCCGAAGATCGGCGAGATCGAGCGGGTGATTGAGCTCTGCACGTCGCGGACGCTCGCCTCAGCCCGGCGCGAGCCGCTTGGCATCGGCGTTGCCGTCGGCGGCATGGTCGATACCGACCGTCGCGCCATCATCGCCGTCAACCTGGCGCCGGTGCTGAACGGTTTCGAACTCGGCGACATGCTGACGAGGCGCTATGGCCTGCCGGCGCTGCTCGATCACCATCCGCGCGCGCTGCTCGTCGGCGACCGCTGGTTCGGCAAGGGGCGCGGCATGCAGAATTTCGCCGCCGTCTATACCGGCGAGGTGCTGGGTTGCGCGCTCTATCTCGGCGGCCACCTCTATCGCGGCCGCAACGGGGCCGGCGGCGAACTCGGCCACACCTTCGTGCAGGTCGACGGCGAGTACGCGGGGTTCGCCTCGCTCAAAGGCAACGACACGTTCGAGATGCTGTACGTTCACCCGCATTTCGCAGGCCAGGGCGTCGGCAACACGCTGGCCGATGCCGTCGAACGCCTGGCGCAGGGTCGCGGCGCCAAGGAGATCACGGTCGAGGCGAGCGACACGGCGGAACCCTTCTTCGAGGCCCGCGGCTACGAGGCCACCCAGCGCAACATGGTCCCGCGCGACGACCTCTGGCTCCCGAACACGACGATGAAAAAGCGGCTCGGCGCCGCGAACGACGGCTGACGAGACCCCGACGATGACCAAGGAACGCCTCTACCTCTTCGATACCACGCTGCGCGCCCGTTCGCGCGCAGGCGCCTCGCCCCTTGAGCGCGTGATCGTCTCGGAGCGCCGAGCACGAACAAAACCGGAAAAAAGCCGGCGCGCAGCCGGCAAGCGAGGCGTCAATGTCTAAGGAACGCCTCTATCTCTTCGACACGACCTTGCGCGAAGGCGCGCAGACGACGGGCGTCGCCTTCTCGCTCGAGGACAAGCGGCGCATCGCGGCCATCCTCGACGACCTCGGCCTCGACTACGTGGAGGGTGGCTTTCCGGGCGCCAACGATACCGATTCCGCGTTCTTCAAGGCGAAGCCATCCTTCCGGAGCGCCCGCTTCACCGCCTTCGGTATGGTGAAACGCGCCGGCCGCTCGGTCTCGAACGACCCCGGCCTGCAGGCGGTGCTCGGCTGCGCCGCCGACAGCATCTGCCTCGTCGCCAAGTCGTGGGACTATCATGTCCGCGTCGCGCTCGGCATCACCAACGAGGAGAACCTCGCAGCCATCGACGAGAGCATCCGCGCCGTCGTCGCCGCGGGCCGCGAGGCCATGCTCGACTGCGAGCATTTCTTCGACGGCTACAAAGGCAACCGCGATTACGCCCTCGCCGTCGCCAGGACCGCCCACGAAGCCGGCGCCCGCTGGGTCGTGCTCTGCGACACCAACGGCGGCACGCTGCCCCATGAGATCGAGCGCATCGTCGCCGACGTCGTGAAGCACGTGCCGGGCGACCACCTCGGCATCCACACGCACAACGATACCGACAACGCCGTCGCCAACACGCTGGCCGCCGTCCGCCAGGGCTGCCGCCAGATCCAGGGCACGCTGAACGGCCTCGGCGAGCGCTGCGGCAACGCCAACATGACCTCGATCATCCCGACGCTGCTCCTGAAGAAGGACTTCGCCGACCGCTTCGAGACCGGCATCACGCCCGAGCGCCTGCGCACGCTGACGCACGCCAGCCGCGTGCTGGACGAGCTTCTGAACGAGGCGCCGAACCGCCACGCGCCCTACGTCGGCGAGAGCGCCTTCGCCACCAAGGCCGGCATCCATGCCTCCGCGATCCTGAAGGAGCCCGAGACCTACGAGCACATACGGCCCGAAGCCGTCGGCAACGAGCGACGCCTGCTCGTCTCCAAGCAGGCCGGCCGCTCCAACGTGCTCGCCTCGCTCGAAACCCTGGGGCTTGCCGCCGACAAGGACGACCCCCGCATCCAGTCCCTTCTGGACGAGGTAAAGGCCCGCGAGTCCACCGGCTATGCCTACGAATCGGCCGAGGCCTCGTTCGAGCTTCTGGCCCGCCGCCACCTCGCGAACGTGCCGCGCTACTTCTCGGTCGACAGCTTCCGCGTCCTGGTCGAGCGCCGGCACAATGCGCTCGGCGAGCTGGTCACGGTCTCCGAGGCCACCGTCAAGGTGTTCATCAACGGCGATCGCGAGCCCTTGTGGTCGGTCGGCGAAGGCAACGGCCCCGTCAACGCCCTCGATCGCGCGCTGCGCAAGGATCTCGGCCGCTACCAGAAGCACATCGAGAGCATTGAGCTGGTGGACTACAAGGTGCGCATCCTGACCGGCGGCACCGAGGCCGTCACGCGCGTGCTCGTCGAGACGCTCGACAATGCAACCGGCGAACGATGGATCACGGTCGGCGTTTCACCGAATATCATCGACGCCAGCTTCGAGGCGCTCCTCGATTCCATCAACTACAAGCTGTTGAAAGACGGCGCGACGGCGGCGTGATGAGAAAAGATCCGATGAAGCTCAAGCACACTGGAGTTTTCGCTCTTGGAGCCCGCGCCCGTTTTCGGGTACGCATCGGAAAGGCTACGCCTAAGGCTTTTGCCGGACGGAAGGAGTTTTGGCAGGTGCCTCGATCGACCAGCAACGTCATCCCGGCGTCATCGCGGAGCCATGCTCCGTTTGGACGGCCCGGGATCCAGATGCGTCCGAGCTTGGCGCGTTTCTTCGCCATTGCAACGGCGCTCACGAGCTTGGCCCTTCCGTTGCTGTCAGGCGCCCTGGCCGGCGGCCTGCCGAGCTACACGGCACCCGGCAGCGACCCCACGACGGCGGAGCGTGAGGACGCCAAGCTCACCGCCCGCGATGTCACTGAGCGTCTGTTCAAGGCTGCACCGGGCTCCCATCCCGACCTGCGCCAGCTGAACCTGACACGCCTCGACCCCGCCGAGCTCGACTTCAAGGGTGCCGACCTCACCG
>JAFKKW010000001.1 GCA_017304275.1 Hyphomicrobiales bacterium
TGATCTCCGCCACCAGGTCGTCGGGCACCGCGCACTGCACGATGTCGAGCGTGAACTCCTGCTTGAGAAACCGTCCGGTCGTATTGTTGTCCGAGATCGCGAGCTTGGCGCCGGCGACTCCATCGTCAGGGGGCGGAATATCGAGCAGCGACAGCGGCGGCAGGCGATCCTCGCGGATCTCGCGCGCCATGAGGATCGGAATTTTCAGGAAGTTGGCCGTGTCGTCCGTTTCGCGCGCCTGAGGAGCCGGGGCCGCGGCAGCCGGCGGAGCATCCTGCGCGGCGAGCGGTTGCGCGAAGATCGTTAATGCGGCGCAGAGGAGGGGAACGCCCCTACGGAAAGGAGCGGGCGGACGACGGAAAATAGACCGGGCGGGCCGAAGCACCGACCCAGTTGGAACCTTCATGGTGTTGTCCTCCCGCGGGACATCCGGTGGCGCGGCCAGACCGGTATATTGTAACATGTTCCTCGGGAACATCGCATTCAATTGCCAATTGTCAAGTTCACGGCAGGCGACGCTCTCGCTTTTGTTACAGCGTGTGAAGCCAACCTTACGGACATTGCCCTTGCAAATCCCGGTCGTGCGAACGCACGTTATAGTGTAAGCAAAAAAGCCTTCCGGAGGACGACAAGAGAAGATGATGATGAGTCGAGTGGCGGCTTGGCTTGCGATGCTGTTGGTGGCGATGACGTGCGGTTCCGTCGTCGCGTCGGCAAGTCAGAAATTGGCAATTTTCCCGATCGATATGTCGATTCCGGCGTCGGAGGAGGATTTTTTCCGGGGTGTCACGGGGCCGTCTGAAGCCGAGCAGGCGCGGCTCCAGATGGCCGCCTCGGAGCTTCAGAAGTTGATCGCCGCCAGCGGGCGCTATGACATCGTCGACATCGGGCCTTTGAAGGACGAGATCGCCGCTGCCCGGCCCATTTACGAATGCAACGGCTGCGAGATCGACATCGCCCGCAAGGCCAACGCCGACCTCGTGATGACCAGCCTGGTCGACAAGATTTCCGAGACGCACCTGAGCTTGAATGTCGCCATCATCGACGTCGCCCAGGGCAAGCTCGTCAGTAACGCGAGCGTGCTCATTCAAGGCAATACGGACGAGTCCTGGCTGCACGGGGTGCGCTGGCTGGCGAGAAACCGGCTCCTGGCGGAGGCGACGTCGAAATGATCGATCGCCGCCGGCTCCTGGCGCACGGAGGGCTCGCCCTGGCTGCACTCGCCGTGCCGTTGCCGCTGCGTGCGGCGGGCGCGCCGTTGCGCCTCGGATCGGTGAAATACGGATCGCTTGCGTGGGTCATCGAGACCGTCCGCGCGCTGGAGCTCGACAAGAAGGCCGGCCTTGAGATCGACGTCATCGACGTTGCGTCCAATCAGGCCGGACCCGTCGCGTTGCTGGCCAACGGCGCCGACGTCATCGTCTCCGACTGGACCTGGGCCATGCGCCAGCGCGCCCTCGGCGAGAAGCTGAAATTCGCCCCATATTCGTCGGCGCTGGGCTCTGTCGTCGTACCAGAAAACAGCGATATCAAGGACATAGCGGATCTCAAGGGCAAGACACTGGGTGTCGCCGGCTCGGCCATCGACAAGAGCTGGATCCTGCTCCGCGCCTATGCCCAGAGGGCGCTCGGCGAGGACATCGCCCGCTTCGCGCGCCCCTCGTTCGGCGCGCCGCCCCTGCTGGCGGAAGAGCTTCGCTCGGGCCGCATCGACGCCAATCTCAACTTCTGGACCCACGCCGCGCGCCTCACCGGCAGCGGCTTCCGGGAAATCCTGACGGTGAAGGACATCATGCAGCGCCTCGGCATCGATCCCGTGCCGTCGCTCGTCGGCTTCATCTGGAAGGAAGAGTATGAGGCGGCGCACGGCCGCGAGGTCGCGACCTTGCTCAAGGTCGTCGACGAGGCCAACGCGGTGCTCGCGACCGACGATACCGCCTGGGAGCGCCTGCGCCCGCTCGTGAAACCCGCCTCGGACGGCGAGTTCCGTTCCATCATCGCCGCCTACCGCAGCGGCATCCCGAAGCCCTGGGGTCCGGCCGAGCTCGATTCCGCCAGGAAACTGATGGCGGTGCTCGTCGAAGCCGGTGACGCGGAATTGATGGGACACGGCACCGAGTTCGACGTCAAGCTGTTCCACGATGCAGCGAGCTAACCCGAACCTTCGCGCAAGCACCGATGAGCCCTGGCAGACGCGGGTCGCTTGGGGTGTTGGATCTCTGCTGGGTTTCCTTCTGTTCTGGGAGGTGATCGCGCTTCTGATCCACCACCGCCACCTTCCGACTCCGACGGTCGTCTTTGCGGCCATGATGCGCGAGGCCGCGAGCGGCGAGCTCGGCTACCACATCGGCATGACGCTGTTTCGCGTGTCGGTCGCCTTCGTGTTCGCCATGTTGATCGGCTCGGCCATCGGCATCGTGATGGGGCGGAACGGGCGCATCGATCAGGCGTTCGATAGCTGGCTGATCCTGTTCCTCAACCTTCCTGCTCTTGTCATCATCATCCTCTGCTACGTCTGGTTCGGACGCACGGAGGTCGCCGCCATCATCGCCGTTGCGGTGAACAAGCTGCCGAACGTCGCCGTCACCGTCCGCGAAGGCGCGCGCGCCCTGTCGCGTGATCTCGCCGAGATGGCGCACATGTACCGCTTCGGCCCCTGGAAGACTCTGCGCCACGTCACGCTGCCGCAGCTTTCGCCATACTTTCTCGCGTCCGCCCGCACGGGTCTGTCGCTGGTCTGGAAGATCGTGCTCGTGGTCGAGCTTCTGGGACGGTCCGATGGCGTCGGCTTCCAGCTCGGCACCTACTTCCAGATGTTCGACGTGTCGATGATCCTCGCCTATGCGCTGGCCTTCATCCTGGTGGTCCAGCTCATTGAGTTTGCCATCCTGCAACCGATCGCCGCGCGGGTGAACAAATGGCGCATGTAGACGAGCCCTCGGCCGGTCTCGCGACCGGCAGCC